>CALHIA010000078.1 GCA_938030585.1 uncultured Candidatus Saccharibacteria bacterium
TTACGACGACCAGTTTCGCCATCTTCGGAAAGCTCTTCGAGGCTAGGAATAGCTTTACTGAGGAGTTGGAAGACGATGGAAGAGGTGATGTATGGAGAAAGCCCGACCAAAATAATGGAGAAGGAGGCTAGGCCACCACCTGAAATTAAGTTAATGAAACCGGTGAAATCTGACTTGGAGATCAAGCTGGAAACGGCATCCTTAAAGGTCTTAGCGTCGCCCATTGGCACTGGAATATGTGCAAGCAAACGGTAAGCTACCAAAATACCTAACACGGTAAAAATGCGTTTCAGCATGTCTTTGTTTTTTAGAGATTTCAAAATCGTCTTGAAATGCATGGAATCCTCTCTATTTATTAATCTATCTTACCATGTTTACTTAAGTTTTTAAAGATAAAAAATAACCCCCGTATCTGCAGGGGTTATTCTAGACTAATTAGTCATTTTGCTTTTTCAGGCGCTTTGGTACTGGATTCTTGGTAAATGAACCACCAGCTTTTTTGAGCATCTCGAGACCAGATTTTGAAATGAATTGAGTTTCGAGATCGATTTTGCTGTTGAGTTCACCACGGGTGATAATCTTAACCTTGACGAATGGGCTAGTAATGAAACCAGCTTCGAAAAGAGTGAAGTTATCGACTTTACCAGAAAGGGCGTTGAGAACGTCAGTGTAGACGACCTCAGCCTTAGGATGGATAGACTTGAAACCTTTGAGCTTAGGAACAGCTTGCATCATAGCGCGCTGACCACCCATGAAGGTAGCAGGCATTTTGCGGTGACCAGTACGGGCCTTTTGACCCTTAGTACCACGACCAGCAGTCTTACCACGACCTGCGGCGATACCACGACCAGCACGGGTTGGGCGGGTATTAGCTTCAACGATTAGATCATTGTATTTCATTACTTGCTCTCCTTTTCTTTGGTAGCAGTAGTATTCCACTTAGAGCGTGGAACCTGAGCCTTAAGACCATCGATAACGGCGTAAGCGATGTTGACCTTGTTGGTAGAACCGAGAGACTTGGAAATCAAGTTCTTGATACCAGTCAGACCAATCACGGAACGAACGATGCTACCGGCGATAATACCAGTACCAGGGGCAGCTGGCTTCATCAAAACGTGAGCACCGGTGACTTTGGTTTCCACTTCGTGGCAGATAGTTTCGCCAGACATGTGGAAGGTTACCATGTTTTTCTTAGCTACGCGGGTAGCTTTTTGAACAGCGGAGGTAACATCGGCGCCTTTAGCGACACCTACGCCAACTTTGTTTTTCTTATTTCCAATAGCAACAAGAGCTTTGAAGCGCATACGGCGACCACCTTTAACGGTACGAGAAACACGATCGATATTGATAGTGATCTCTTCAAATTCCTTTGGTGCAGCTTCACCACGGACGCGATCACGGCGATTATTGCGGCGCATTGGGCGACCAGCCATATCGCGAGTTTGCTTGGTGGCAGCGACATCGTCAGACATTTTGAGGGTGCCAGCTTTGTTCACTACTTTTGGTTGCTTAGGAGCGGTAGAATTTGCTTCGGCCATATTAGAACTCCAATCCTTCCTTACGAGCTGCATCGGCTAGAGCTGACATGCGGCCAGCGTAGGCGAAAGCACCACGATCGAATACAACTTTTGTGATATTTGCTTTTTTAGCTTTTTTGGCAATTTCTTCACCAATTTTAGCGGCTTTTTCAGTCTTGGAACCGGTTAGCTTGGTGCCAACGGTGGTAGCGGAGACTAAAGTAGTCATGGTGTCGTCATTGATAATTTGAGCAGAAACGTGAAGATTGCTGATGTTAACGCTCAAGCGTGGTCGAATTTCAGTACCA
>CALHIA010000079.1 GCA_938030585.1 uncultured Candidatus Saccharibacteria bacterium
GGATTTCCTCACGCTGTTTTTCGGTGAGCGGAGTGAAATTTTCATACCTTTGATTGCCATAGGCGTAGTCAGATTGATCGGAACTTCCCTGTTCTGGATTAATCTCGCAAAAATCTTCGAGATCAGCGGCGCAATTCCAGGCTTGATATTGCTCGGGTTTGGCCAGTCTGCGAAGCCGATTGAGGATAAAATCCTCGGGTTTAATATCATGTCGAATATAGCCGGCACGGTCAAAAGCGACCAAGGCGTCCCAAAGCGGTTTTTCGAGATAACTAGCGTTTTTGGGTTGATGTTCCCTGAGGTAGGCTTCGTGACGAACCTTCCAGAGTAATTCACTGGTAGTGCCAAATTTATTACTCAAATAATTCTCACTGTGTTTACTGAGGCCTAGGTGACAGATGTGGTCAAGCAGACTAGCAGATTTAACTGTTGTTTTTTCTACGATGTTAGTTTCATGTTTCATATCTTTACCCTCCTAAAAATAGAAAAATGAAAGACCTTAAACTTTAAATCTTCTTTTAAGGTACTCACTTTTCAGTGTGGTGAAACGTCCTTCATACGAAGAATCGCCAATTAAGTCGGAATGACTTAATCTATGTATTTTAACATAAAAGGTTTGAAAAGTCAATGAAGATAACATCTTAGAAAATGGTTATGTCAAAAGAAAATAGGTGTGGTTTAGTTAGCGTTTTTTAAGAAAAAGAAAAGCCCCCGACTTTGGGAGCTTTCTGAATTAATGTGGGATATAGAAATCGGCATAACCGAGGTCTTGCATGGCCTGGATGATTTCCTGAATGGAAACTTTGCCGAGGTTGCGAATCCTACCCCAATCGATTGAGTCAAGCGCTAAAACGTCTTGGATAGTATTGATATTACGATTTCTTAGGCAGTGATAAGGCCTAGGCTTGAGATTCAAGATATCGATACTGGCGTGGCCGGGATCGTTCTTAATCAGGTACTTAGAAGCCATAATGGCTGGCTCGCTGGTGCCTTGACTAAGTTTTCGAAGCTCGATTAGGATTTTATCACGCGTCTTAATTTCATCTGTTTGCTGAAGCTTTTTCAGTGCTAGTTTAAGTGCAGCTTCTTGACGACAGGCGGCGGAAGCGGAAATCGCTTGATGCGCCTCGACGAGGTCACGAAATTTCATCAAATCGTCCTTATCCTGATGAATGAATCGTTTATTGTCGCGTTTCGTAATGTGTTCGGTCATAGTTCCCCTCCTATGTGTGAAATGTGCAAAGTTGTATGAAATTATACAATAATTATATTATAATATATTTTATAATTTATGTCAAAGAAAAAGCCCCGACGGGGGTCGAGGCTTTACAGATAGATAAAATTACTCAACTTTAGGTTAAGTGGGATCTTCTTCTCTATCCGTGAGAATTTTGGGGAAATACTCTGTGACAAACTTTAGATCAACGCTGAAGTAATTGGTTGGATTGGCATATTTAGATAACTTGTACCTGTTGATTAATTTTCCGCCATTAACATAGATAGCAGCAAGAATTAGCCACCCTACGGGGTCTTCGTAGTCTATGTTCTCGGAAAAGGATTTTTGAGCTAATTGCTCAATATCACCGCCAGCTGGTAAAAAGCTTCTCCGAATAAACTGATCGAAGGCGTATCCTTGATAACTGATTTCACGTTCAATTTCGCCGAGACTGACGTGATAAATGAAATCATGCACCGATACAGCTTCCGGTAGGTCAGCTAGAGTTTTGCCATAATCTACACTTGGTAGGTCAGACAGAGTTTTACCAGAATCTACACCAAGGTAACGATAGTAGTTAAGACATATCCATGGTTTAGCGTACTCACTAGGCTTGATGCCAATACTTGGCCATTTGTCGGGTGAAGAGTTGACGATATCGTCAATGATGCTTTTGATTGGAAAAAGTTTTACTTCGTCGACAAATATGGTGGGAATAATCCTACTGATTATACTGCGAATTTGTTCTGAGGTAATACTAAGAGTATAAAAGAAGCTGAGTATCTTAAATAGGTTATCTGGATAATCTGCATTACTCAAGATATAATCTTCAGATAATTCAAAAGTAGTGTGTACAGAAACACCATTAATGATTAAGTTGTTAATCTCGTCGAGCGAATTGGGTTCAAGATTACCACGATAAGCAATCTGGTCCATATCGGCATCAAGCGAATGAAGGTAGTGTAAATCTACCTTGTTGTTAGGCCATTCATGTATAGAGTAGACAATTTGATTGATATCTAATTGCATACCAGCAGCTTGAAGTTCTTTAAACTGATATAGAATTTCTAAGGGATCCATAATCTTAAGAATCCGTTCCAAATCAATTCCAGAATCGTGTATTTCACGCCAGTGTTTTTTGAGAAAATCACGATCTGATTTGATCTTTTCTTGATCATCGTTTTTTGCTACGCGTTTCTCAATGTCCTGAAAAGTATTGCGCAAGAAGTTCTGGTCGATTTTTTCATGAGCGGTTACTGTGGTGTTCTTAAAAATACGTAATTTTCTAAAAATATTCATGATACCCCCTTTTTTAAAGAGCTCGCAAAAGTATGCGCGAGCTAAACTTAAGTTTAACGAATATATTATGGCATTAAGATTATATTTTGTCAATATAACCGTTAAAGTCCAGGACCTTTGCAATAAAATCTTGCATAAAAATAAGGTAGCTCTAAGCTTATTTCTAGGAACTTATCAAGAATGCTATAATATGAAGCATGATAGTCGTTACTGCTGGACGAAAATATATCGATATCGACGCTTATGCGAGCATGATTGCTTATAGAGAATTGCTTAGGGCGACGACCGATAAGAAAGCATTAGCAATCTCTACTTCAAAAATGAACCAAACTGTACCGCCGATGTTGCGTAGCTTGAAATATACGCTAGATAAACCAGTAGACACAGAAAAAGCAAAATTCGTGCTACTGGATGTCTCAAATCCAGATTTCTTTGATGCTTTAGTTGATCCGAAACGCATCATTGAAATTATCGACCATCATCCAGGCTACGAAGAATATTGGCGCCAGAATAAAGCCGTAAAGAGTCAAATAGAAGTAATTGGCGCAGTTTGCACACAGGTCTACGAACGCTTTATTGAAGCCGACAAAGCGGATTTACTAGATCAAGATTTATGTAAATTACTCATAGCTGGAATTTTAGATAATACCATCAATTTGAGATCCAAAATTACTACAGAACGCGATAAAAAAGCTTACACGGAGCTAAAGAAACTCGGTGGACTAACAGATGATTTTGGCCGAGAATATTTCAGGGCTTGCGAAAGCGAACAGATGAAAGACCTAAAAACTGCAATCATAAACGACATGAAAACAGAATGGGTTAGTCCATTACTTCCCGAGGCAATTGGCCAGATAATTTTATTTAATCGAGATAGAATTACAAAAGAATTATTAAATGAAGTTTTTGCCAACTTCGATAAGTGGATGATAAATATCATCTCCCTTGAGGATGGGCGTAGCTATCTTTACTGTGACGGCAAAGAAACGCAATCTGGACTAGAAAAACTGTTTGACACAAAAAGCAATCACGAAAATCTTGTGGTGCTTAACGATTTTATATTGAGAAAAGAAATCCTAAAGCGCGCAATTGAGTTTAATAATATAGAATATGACAGAGTGTGAGGTAGAAGAATTGATTCAAAAATTCCATGCCATTTTAGAGCCGGATTTTCCAGAATGGCTGCAGGAATATATTGAAACACCAGTTTTACAGAAGCAGAAGTATATTAGTACGACTTGCGGAACGATTTATTCGGATTTGTTTGAGAGTCAGAGATTTTATTCAAGCTTAGACCACGCAATAGGTGTAGCGTTGATAGTTTGGCATTTTACTCACGACAAAAAGCAGACTTTGGCAGGGCTTTTTCATGATATTGCAACGCCAGTTTTTAAGCATTGTGTGGATTTTATGAATGGTGACCACCTAGCACAGGAATCGACGGAGGATTTGACGACAGATATGATTGCAGGGTCGCCGGAAATTAGTCGCTTGCTTAAGCGGGATGGTATTTTAGTTTCTGAGGTGGATAATTATCACCTTTATCCGATTGCAGATAATGATACGCCGAAGTTATCAGCAGATCGTTTGGAATATTCGCTGGCAAATATGTTCTTCGCGTACGGGTTGGCAGATTTGGCAGAAATTCGTGAAATATATGCGGATATTGTGGTACAATCAGACGAAAATGGGGTTAAGGAATTGGGATTTCAAACGAAAAAAATCGCACGCAAATTTGTTAAACTAACTTCGCAACTATCTATATTTTACCGTGAGGATCGAACACGCTATTCGATGCAGTTTCTTGCCGATATTTTGAAGAAAATGAGTGAATCTGGAAGGATTTCGGTGACAGATTTATATCAAATGAAGGAATCGGAAGTGATTGAAATGATTTTAGCTTCAGATTATAGTGATGCTTTTTTGGCTTGGCGGAAGGCGAAGAAAATAAAGAAGGCAAAAAGTCTTGAGCAATGCCCGGACGGAGTGTACGTAGTGAACTGCCGGGCGAAAGTGCGCTATATTGATCCGTTATGGCAAGGTGAACGGATGTCGAAAGCTTGTAAAATTGCAAAGGGTTATATTGAAAAAAATTTGGCCTATAAAATGGAGGGATATCTGTATCTTCCGGGGGTAAGATTAATATAAAAAGCCCCGGTTAAGTCCGAGGCTTGTTTTTTTGGGGAACTAGTGATCTGAGTTATTCTCCATGAATTTTTTGGCAAAATCATAGTCTATCGCATTGTAGCGTGATGGGTCACCGCACTCAAGTAGCATTTTTCGATTAACTAATTTACTACCCGAGTCGCTGAGGTAAGCTAGGGTAAGCCAATCGATTGGGTCTTCATACTGCAATCTCGCGTAGTTGGCTTCTTTGGTTAATTCTTCAATG
>CALHIA010000080.1 GCA_938030585.1 uncultured Candidatus Saccharibacteria bacterium
AAATCCCTCTAAGTATCAACCAATTCCAGAATTCAATGGTACAAACTGGGATGTCTTACAGAATGGCGATATAGTCATGAACCACCAACATATTGCGATATTTTTCAAAACCAAAGATGGTGTTACCAAATTAGCACATGCTTCAAAAGGTGAAAGAACTAATAGAACCCCACGAATCACTGGTACTTATAATGGTGGATTTAAAGCCTATCGTTTTATTGGCGCTAATACTTCAACAATAGAAAAAACGAATACAACCACTACACCATTGAATACTAATAATTTTACCAATTCAACTAATAATACAGTTAATACTCCTACGGAACAGTAATATGTTTTTAAATAAAATCCAACAATTAAAGCCGTATCAAAAGATATTAGTTTTTTTAATTCCATCTATTATATTATTAATATTTTTTTCAACTATTAGTTATTTTTCTATTAATTCAGCAAAAATTGAAATTCTTGTTGAGCCAAAAAATGCAGAGTTGTATATTGATGGAAAGAAATACCCAAATAGAGGTAATTTTCATACTACTCCAGGTAAAAAGGAAGTTACAATTAAAGCTCCTGGTTTTAAAGAATATAAAAAAGATTTATTTTTCACAGCAAATATAAGTACTTTTATTTATGAAATGCTTGAACCGGATGAATCTAATCAAGATTATTTTTCAAAAAATCCAGATGCTGGTAATTTACAAGAAGAAATTTATGAGGAAAAACTTACTAAGGAAATAGATCAATATAACAAAGACCCTATTTTTGATAATACTCCAGTTCAAAATTTTAAACTTGGATTTTCCGCCTCTGCTTCTCGTGACGAAAAAGATTTTAATAAAATTACCTTAACTATTGATTTAATGACTTGCCGCGACAATCAAGTAGAAAATCTGAAAAAAGTCGCCGAAAGTTATTTTAAACAAAAGGGAATTAACCTTTCTAAATATCAAGTAAAATATACTCACTGTGATTCCGATCAAGCTTCTGACCAAAATTTTAAACACGACTCTGAAGATTAATTTTATTTATCTAGTCTTATTTTTCCACCACTTATTCCACAGATGTCAATATCACCTGATGGTTTTTGAATTTTTCCACCAGGGCAGTTTGTCGCCCCTTATCTAATTCCGAAAAAACATCATCGAGTAGAATCACCGGCTTTTTTCGCGTCTCCGTTTCAATTAATTCCGCCTCATTAAATTTTAAAGCCAAAATAATCGACCGTGTTTCACCCCGGCTCGCCGTCCCATCCGCGAGAACCCCGTTGAACTTAAATAAAAAATCATCCCGATGCACGCCAAACTTTGTAGCACCCCGCATTAAATCCATGCGAAATTCCGCATCTAAGCGCTTGTAATAGCTGTTTTGGTCTAATCCGCATAAAGAGTCATAATAAATCTCGATCTCGTCTAAATTTTGTGCAATCGAACGATATAGCGTCGTCATTTTTTCATTTATTCGCCCAATATAACGCTGCCTAGTTTGATTAATCGCCGTACCATATTTACTCAGCATAATATTCAGTGAAAAAAACACACTTTCACTCTCCAAACCGAATTCTTGTTCCGAAATCGCAATCTTCTTTAGTAGATCATTTCGTTGCTTTAAGGTTTTTTCATACATCAATAAATTATGGTGATAATTCAAATCAAATTCCTCTAAAATCCGATCAAAATAATTTCGCCGCTTCGTCGGGCTTGTGGAAATCAGGTGCATATCTTCCGGCAAAAAGAGAATTACGGGGTATTTATCCTTCTTTGGCAACCTCGCACTTTTTTTATCTTGCACTAAAAATTGTTTTTTATTACCATCAAAGGTTGCTACGATTTTTTCACCATCGGTTTTACCTAGTTCGACACGATAAAATTCACTCTCGCGATTTAAAATTTCTTTATCAGTCGCCTTAAAAGATTTCCCCCGTAATACCAAATAAATCGCCTCAATCACCGAGGTTTTACCAATGCCATTCGCCCCCAAAATTAGCGTCGTATCTGGTTTAATTTTTAAATAATAATCTTTATGAATCCGAAAATTATTTAATTTTACATAATCAATTAACATCTAACTCTTCAAAGGCATAATAATGTGTGTATAATCGAAACTATTTTTATTCTGAATTAACACCGGTGAAAGTTTTCCAGAAATTCCAAATTTTAATTCATCCTCATCTAATACCAATAAAACATCATTCAAATATTTTGAATTTAGAACCACCTTTGCATCATTCGAAATTTCTGCCTCAATTTCTGATTTATTCTCGCCAAATTCATTTAAGACCGAAGACACCACGAAAACTTGTTCATCTTTCTTCGACTCACAGACAATCGATCCACTTGTCGCACGTGAAAATAGCGCCGCAAGTTTCACGCCACGTAATAATTCCGCCTTATTCAGTAAGATTTCCACCTGAGATTTTTCTGGAATTAATTTACGATAATCCGGAAAAGCCCCGTCAATTAATTTTGAAATAATTTCAATTTCACCTAGACGAAAACGCACTTGAAATTCATCA
>CALHIA010000081.1 GCA_938030585.1 uncultured Candidatus Saccharibacteria bacterium
CCGATATGAGTGAAATGTTTTATGGTGCTACTAGCCTACCCACTATTAATTTAAGTAGTTTTGATTTTCAAAACGTCACTGATATGAATAGTATGTTTTTTCAGCTTCCTAATTTACAGACTGTAATAGCCACAAGGTTTAATACTGGCAAGGTGACAAATTTTAAAAACATGTTTTGGAACGCAGCAATTACTTCATTAAATACTACAGGCTTTGAGACACAGAGCGCTGTTAATATGTCTGGAATGTTCTATGGCACTAGGATTCCGAACCTCGATCTCTCCAGTTTTAATACTCAAAATGTAACTGATATGAGCAAAATGTTTGGCGAGATAGAGTATACAGTGAAGCTATATCTAACTAATTTCGATACTAGAAGTGTCCAAGATTTTTCTGATATGTTTTCTTTAAGTCATTACACTAGAGACAGTTTGACTAATATTTACGTAAGGAGTGATTTTAATATATCAAGTGTGAATAAGACTATCTATAACGTCTTTGGTGGACGCCGTATCCTTCGTGGTGGTAATGGGTCCAGATGTTCATTCTCAGGCAATAATAATGAAGCCCTCAAGTGTCTTCGTATAGATCGTCCAGGAGAGCCAGGATACTTTACGCAAATCTAATCATCTTGAAATCTCAGGTCAAACGCCTTATACTTAAACCATGCATAAGCCGAAACGTAATCCTGTCCGAATTATTAAAAATTTGATTATTCTGACGGGGTGCGTTACGGCTTTTTTCTGGATGTTTTTCGATATTTTAAAACGCGAAACCGTGGTATCTCATGATGCTTCAGTTCTTGTCATGGGCACGAACGCTACTTTCAAGCCTTTTGAATATAAAGAAGGTGGACAGGTAGTCGGTTTTGATGTGGACCTTGCGCGCGAAATCGCGAAAGACCTCGGCGCCGAACTTAAAATTGAGGATATGTCTTTCGACGGTCTACTTCCAGCTCTCGAAGGTGGTCGTATTGATATCGCCGTGGCTGGCATGTCGGTCACCGAAGAACGTGCCAAGAATGCCTTATTCTCCGAGCCCTATTATCAGGCTACCCAGCGCATTGTTGTGCCAGAAAATAGTAAAATTTTTAATAAATCCGGTCTCATTGGCAAAAAAATCGGAGTTCAACTCGGCACCACCGGTGATATTTTAGCCTCCGAAATTAAAGGCGCCAAAGTGATTCAGTTCCCGGCCGCGCCAAATGTTTTGCAGGAGCTCGCTTCGGGTCGGGTTGATGCCGTAATTTTGGATGATGCACCAGCTAATCAATATATCGTGGCATTTCCGGGTCTAAAAATTCTTGGTTCCGCGATTGGCAACGAATCTTATGCTATTGCTATGAAAAAAACTAATCAGACTCTCAAGGAAAAAATTGATCAAACGATTAATCACATGAAAGAGGATGGGCGTATGGATGCCTTATTAAAGAAATATTTTGGAGAGAGCAGATGAAATTTTTTGAAGTGATATTCGGTAACGGACGCTGGATTTATTTTTGGCACGGACTTGAAGTTACCATTGTCTTAACTATTTTGGCGCTCTTTTTTGGTTTTCTTCTCGGTGTTCTGATATCAATGCTCCGCACTTCTAGTGTTAAATTTTGTCAAAAAATCGCCAATCTTTATGTCACGATTATCCGCGGTACACCTCTTCTAGTGCAGCTCCTCATTATGTATTACGTGATTTTTGCCGAGTATCGCACCATGCCGAAAATTATCGTAGCGGCTGTCGCTTTTTCCTTAAATAGCGGTGCCTATATTTCTGAAATTATTCGTGGTGGTATTGAAAGTGTCTCTAAGGGGCAAAAAGAAGCTGCTAGATCACTCGGTCTTTCGGAATTTCGTACACAACTCTATGTTGTGATGCCGCAGGCGCTGAAAAATTCTTTGCCAGGTTTAATTGGCGAGGGAATTTCACTCTTTAAGGAAACTTCGATTGTGGGATGGATCGGTCTTGGAGATATTATGCGTGGCGCCGATGATATTCGCTCACTCACCGCTACCGCTTTTGAATCTCTAGTAGCTGCCGCCATTATCTATCTGGTGATTACTCTAATCTTTACTAAAATTATGTCAAAAGTAGAAAAGAGGTTAGCTTAATATGTCGATTATTGTTAAGAAACTTGAAAAAAAATTCGAAAATCAAAAAGTTTTACGCGGTATCGATCTCGAAATTCAGGATGGTGAAACCGTAGTCTTGATTGGTTCTTCTGGTTCCGGGAAATCTACTTTCTTGCGCTGCTTAAACTTACTAAACGTTCCAGATAAAGGTCAAATTTTTATCGATGGACAGGAAATTACGAATCCCAAAACCAATCTTAATAAGCTACGCACTAAAGTCGGCATGGTCTTTCAGAATTTTAATCTCTTCGAAAATCTGACCGTCCTTGAAAATATCAAACTCGCCCCTAAAAAAGTCCTACATATTCCGAATAAACAGGCGGAAAAGGAAGCCATGGAATTACTGAAACGTGTGGGTTTAGCGAATAAAGCCTATGACTATCCGAAAAATCTTTCCGGTGGCCAAAAACAACGCGTCGCTATTGCTCGTGCCTTAGCCATGCATCCAGAAGTAATTTTGTTCGACGAACCGACCTCTGCACTTGATCCAGAAATGGTAGGCGAAGTGCTCGAGGTAATTAAGGATCTCGCTAAAGATAGAAGCCGCACTATGGTTATCGTGACTCACGAGATGAGTTTTGCTAAAGAAGTCGGGTCGCGTCTCATTTTTCTCGATAAGGGGAAAATCATTGAAGATGGTGAGCCGCATCAAGTGATGGATCATCCGACCACCGAACGGGCCGCCCGATTCTTCCAAAATATAAAAAATTAATAGTATATGCTAAAATAAATATATGACGCTCGTAATGAGACTTAAAAAGAAATTTTATTTTTTAGCTGCGAATTATTTTCGTTTTTTTGCTAATATCTCACTTAAACGCTGGAAGCCTCGCGTAATTGCCATTACCGGTTCAGTGGGAAAGACTACCATGTTAAATTTAGTTGAATCCACCCTGAAAACCAAGGCACACTATTCCTTTAATGCTAACTCCGCCTTTGGTGTAGCCTTTGATATCGTGGATATGGATGGTGTGCGTGGTAGCAAATGGCGCTGGCTTAGCTTAATCATCGGTGTACCGTTTAAATCGCTTTTTTACACCCATCGTGAAAAATTCTATATTGTCGAAATAGACGGTGAACGTCCACACGAAGCAGAATTTCTCGCCAAATGGCTAAAGCCAGAAGTTACTATTTGGGTTTCATTAGGTCTTTCACATGCCGTGCAATTTGAAAAACAGGTCGAAGCTGGCATCTTCCCAAATCTTGAAAAAGCCATTACGCATGAATTCGCCACTTTGCCAGAGCATACAAAGAAGTTAATTCTTATTGATAAAGATGTGACTTTAATGAACCGCGCCATTGATAAAATTGTCGCCAAAGGCAAAACTAAGGCCGAAGTTATTAAATGTAGTAAGGGCGAATTAGTGAATTATACGGTTTATCCGAATAAGACTGAATTTGTTATGAATTTCTCTAGCCAACCAAAACTAAATGAATTCACAATTACCTTTAAAAATCCGATGCAACGCGATTTGGCGATTCAATTATCCATGTTATCTAAGCTTTGTGAATATCTTCATATCCAAATCCCGAGTGACTTTTCCGATATGCGTGAAGCTCCTGGACGCAATACCTTCCTGAAGGGAATTAATAACTTAAAAATTATTGATAGTAGCTATAATGCTCATCTGATTTCCATGGAATCGATTCTTAAAATGTATCGCTCTATGCGAACTCAACATAAATGGTTAGTAATCGGGGATATGGTGGAGCAAGGTAGCATAGAACAGCACGAGCATGAAAAACTGGCCGAGGCTATCATTGCCGCGAACCCCGAACAGGTAATTTTAATCGGTCGGCGTACTCGCGCATACACCTATCCAATCCTAAAGAAGCAGGAAATTAAGGTCAACGCCTTTGATGACCCCAAAAAGGCTCTCGAATTCATTCAACAAAATGCCGTAAATGGAGAAACTATTCTCTTTAAGGGTAGTCAATATCTCGAATGGATTATCGAAAAATTATTATTAAATTCAAAAGATGCCGAACGTCTGCCACGCCGCGAAAAGGCCGCAGAGAAGCGTCGTGAAAAAAGGGGACTTAACTAATGAAAACTTTATACATTATTCATGGCTGGACTTACACCGTGGAGCCTTGGACCAAAACCATCGAAATTCTACGTGATAAATATCAGATTGAAGTTAAAATGTTGCATGTTCCAGGTCTCACTGAGCAAAGCCAAAAAGTTTGGACCATCAACGATTATGTGCGCTGGGCCAAGCGTGAACTCCCGGATGACGCTGTAGTGCTCGGTCATAGTAATGGTGGACGCATCTTAATGAATCTCACTATCAAGCACCCGAAAAAACTTTCACATTTAATTCTTCTCGATAGTGCCGGTATCTATGAAAAGTCTTTGAAACGTGATCTTTTGCGCGGGCTCAGTAAGGCTTTTGGTATTTTTAAGCGAGTGCCGATTTTGCGCAAAGTTTTTCATAAATTAGTTGGCGCTTCTGATTATGCTCATGCGCCAGAAAATATGAAAAAAACTTTAGCCAACATGCATGAATCTGATAAGAATCTCGATCCGTCACGCATTAAGGTAAAAACTTCGATTCTTTGGGGTGAAAATGATCAAATTACGCCGCTTCGCCAAGGCAAAAAGCTTCATGATCTGATTTCTGGTAGTACTTTCTATTCCTCTGATAAATGGCGCCATGCTCCATATATCGATGATCCAAAAGGTCTAGCCAAGGCTATCAGTGAGGTATTAGCCTAATGAAATTTATTGCCCACGCTAGTCAATTTGGTTTGAAGAAAACCCTCAGACAATTATTTACCTTTGGCTTCAAAAAAGATTCGGAAAAATTGAAATCGTATATTGCTGAACGCTATCAAGTTGAAGCAGAAAATGTTGCGCTTTATGGTTCAGGGCGTACTGCGCTTTCTGAAGCCTTAAAGTATTTTATTAAACCAGGAGATAAAGTTGCGATTACCGCGCTGACTTGTTTTGCCGTAGTTGAGGCCGTGCGCAGTGCCGGCTGTGAGCCAGTTTATCTTGATGTTAATCTCGAAAATCTGCATTTTGATTCTAATGCTCTCGAAAAAGCTTGTGCGAAAAATCCGGAAATTAAAGCGGTAATCGTACAGAATAATTTGGCTTACCCATGCGATATAGCGAATATCGAATCTGTCGCTAAAAAATACAACCTCGCTCTAATCGAAGACCTTGCCCACTGTGTCGGCATGGATTATTCAGATGGTCGTGAATCTGGTATGGTCGGGGATGCAGTGATTATGAGTTTTGGTAAAGGTAAATCCCTCGATCTGATTTCTGGTGGATTATTATTCCTTCGTAAAACTGATAAGCGCAAAAAATCCTTCGCCGTTCCAGTCAACCTACCAAGTCTTGCTGACCGCTTCCGCACTCGTCTATATCCGCTTTTTGGCGCAATCACTCGTGGTCTTTTTCATTTACAGCTTGGTCGCCTTAATTTTGGTCGACTCTTTACCGCCTTTCTTTTGAAGACTCATCAAATTCAGAAATCTGCCGATGCTAGGCTAGATAGTTCTATTCGCCTCACTCATTGGCAGGCCAAGCTTGCTTTATCTGATCTTAAGAAAATTAAGCATCGTGCCCCACTTCGTCGTTTCTATTTTGTGGAAAATCGGGAAGAATTATTAGAAAAACTCACTGCCGCAGGCTTCATTATGGATGATATTTGGTATAGTTCACCAGTTTCACCAGAGAGATACTATACCCGAGCTAATTTTAACGAAAAAGCTTGCCCGAACGCGGTTTTTGCCGCCAAACATCTGATTAATCTACCAAATTGGTTAAATATTTTTGAACTTGCCGATGCAAGACATTTGATTAATCAATATGAAATAAATTCTCAAGGTGAAAAAATCGCTTCCTTCACTACTAAAAAATCTCTATCCGAAACTGAAGTAGAACACATAGATACGCTTCGTCACGCCGCCTCTCACACTAATTTCTTGCAGTCCAAACAGTGGTATGAAGTTAATAAATCCATCGGCCATAAACCTATCTTCTTGATGTTTAGTGAAAAATCTTATTGTCTTGCCATTATTAAAGACGCTAAGCGTGGCCGTTTTTTGGAGATTCCGTGCGGACCGATTCTCGATTATCAGAATCGTAATGAGCTAGAGCTTGCCATGGCCGAAATCTACCGCTATGCCAAGCAAAATAATTGTGTCTTCGTGCGTTTTCGTCCAAATCTCGAGGAGACCCCAGAAAATCGTGCACTCATCGAATCAATTCCGTCACTATCCGCTTCCTATTTTCTTCATGCCGAAAATACCGTCTTCGTCGATCTCACCCAATCTGAAGAGGATCTTTTGAAAAATATGCGCCGCCAAACTCGTTATGAAGTGCGCCGCTCAGAGAAACTAGATTTCAAGGTCAAAAAATCCAATACCCCTGAAATTCTCCGTGAGTTTCATCAGATTCAAGCCGAAACCGCCAAGCGTCAAGGTTTTATTCCGCCACGCCGCAAGGATCTCAATGCCTACGCTAAGGCCTTCGGGGATGACTTGCAGATTTACTGCGCCACCCTCGATGGCAAACCAGTAGCTTATGGCTTAGTTCTGACCGACACTCTGGAAGGTGACTACTTTGAGGCTGCTTCCACCGAATTGAATTACAAATTCCCAGGTGCCTATGCACTGCAGTGGTATGTGATGAGAGACCTGAAAAAACAGGGGAAACTTCGCTATAACCTCTGGGGAATTGCACCGGCCGGACAGAAGAATCATAAATTCGCTGGCGTTACCACCTTTAAGACTGGCTTTGGCGGTGAAAAATTTGATTATCTACATGCCCATGACTTACCAGTCAAGAAACTTCACTACGGTCTGATTCGGCTCGTCGAAGACGCTCGTCGCAAAAAACGTCATCTATAAATTAAAAAGGAAACTATGAAATACACCGTCAAAACCGTCGAAAATCAAACTGAGTGGGATGAATTTGTTACCGCACATCCGGATGCTAACTTTTTGCAATCCTGGGATTTCTACGAATTCTACTTCTCCCGCGGTTTTGATATTGTGCGTCGTGGTATCTATGACGAAAATAACCAACTCGTGGGAGTTTATGCTGGCGAAGTTGAACCGGCCAAGCGTGGCCGTCATCTTGCCATAGCTGGTGGACCGATTTTTGATTGGACCAACCAAGAAATTAAAAAACTGATTTTCGACGACATGAAGCTGCAGGCTAAAAAGCTCAAATGTACTTTTGTCCGCGTGCGTCCTCAGCTTCAGAATACCCCTGAAAACGCGAAGACTTTTCAGCAGCTTGGCTTCCGTAAGGCCCCGATGTATCTTTCGGTGGAGTTTGCCGGTGTTCTCAATCTAGAAAATTCCGAAGAAGAAATTCTTAAAAACATGCGTCAGCGTCTGCGCCGCGCTCTTCGTAAAGCTGAGAAGAATCAAATCACCATTGAAAAAACTTCCGACCCGAAAGCGATTCATGATTTTTATCAAATTGAATTGCAAACTGCTAAACGCCATGATTTTTATGCTTTTTCCGAAGACTTTCTTACTAAACAGTTTGCTGCATTTGCCAAAAATGACGAGGCGGTACTTTATATTGCCAAGCTCAATGGTGAAATTCTTGCCGAAAACTTCATGATTTTCTACGGCAATGAAGCCTCTTATCATTACGGAGTTTCTTCCGAACTCGGTACTAAGTATTCCGGCGCTCCACTTCTCCATATGGAAGCCATGCGTGACGCCAGAAAGCGTGGCATTAAGCGCTATAATTTCTGGGGTATTGTCGACGAAAATGACACCAAGCATCGATTTTATGGCGTCTCAGTCTTTAAGCGTGGTTTTGGTGTCGAAGAATTAAAATATCTCGAAGCTAGAGATCTCGTACTAGATAAATTTTCCTACTACACTAAAACTTTACCAATCGAAACCCTGCGCCGTAAAGTTCGCCACGTCTAAATTTTTAAGGTTGGCTATACCGCCTCGAATTTATCAAAAACGAATTCGAGGTTTTTTTGTGATATTTCAGTAAACTCAGCTTTATTTTCTTTTTTATGCTAAAATAAGCATAAGAATTAACAAGGAAAATTATATGTCAATCAAGCGAAAATATATTGATAGCCACTGGCTAATCTTCGCATTGCAGGGTGTGTTGGCACTTCTTTTCGGCTGGTACGCCCTCTTTACTAATCTAAATAGTCTCGAGGCAATTATTGTGATTGCCGGTACGGTTTTGCTCGGTCTCGGTATTATCGAGATGTTGAACCTCCTTACTCGTACCCACTTGAAGGAAACCTGGGGTCTTTCACTCCTCATGGCCGTACTAGAAATCGCCACGGCTTTCACCATGCTCTTTGCCAAGGATCAGAACGCCATCTGGCACCTCGCCATCATTGGTCTCTACACCATTACGCGTGGTATTCTGGAGATCTTCATTGGTCTCGGCTCCGTGGATGATTTGACCGACCGTTTTATTTGGGTGCTCACTGGTATTTCCGGTTGTATTATTGGCATCGTGGTTGTAAATGCTGGACATCTCGGTAATCTGCCATTTATTAAATATTTTGGCTCCTACATGATGATTTTCGGTATCTCTAATCTGATTTATGCCATCCACAATAAAGAGCAAAAACATGAATACGAAACCGAGCTTCGTGAAAAACGCGAAGAATATCGTGCTAAGTCTATCAAGAATGCTAAGAAAATTGCCGCCATTAAAGAACTTTCCGTAAAACCAGATCGTGCCTATAAGTCAAAAAATCTTGGTGAAAAAACTGCAAATAAGTCAGTTAAAAAAGCTACTACTAAGAAAACCAAAAAACCAACTGCCAAGAAAATTTCAAAAAAATAAAACTCATCCTAAATAGGGCCACGTGCCCTATTTTTTATTTAGCAAGTTCATTCACCCCTGTAATCTTTGACTATTACGCGTCAATCTTGTATAATTAAGACTCAAGGAGAAATTATGAAATATAAGTTACCTACCAAGGCAGTTATTACTGACGCTGGCTTTGCTAGCCGCTATCTACCAATTACTAAAACCGTACCTAAGGCCATGCTCCCACTCGGCAATCGTCCAATCATGCAACTTGTAGTGGAGGAATGTGTGGATGCTGGCATTAAGGAAATTATCATCGTCGCCACTCCAG
>CALHIA010000082.1 GCA_938030585.1 uncultured Candidatus Saccharibacteria bacterium
AATCTGGGCCTCAAACATTGAAGTTAAAAAAGATGGCACCCTTACCTTTAAACTTTTTGCGCCTAGTAGCCCCCATTACACCGGAGAAACCCTGCAGTCCACCGATTATACAATCTCTAGTGTCCGCAGCAGTAATGGTATCAAACAAATTCGCTACCGCACTAAGCTAAAAATTACCCTCAGCAATCAAATCATAGAAACTAATTTTACTCTAGCTAATCGTCGCCGTAACATCTTCCCGGTTTTAATTGGACGAAAAACTATTTCTGGCTTATTTCTAGTTGACGTTTCAAAATCCTACATCAACCAAACCAAAGAAAATCTTAATCAACTAATCAGCAAGGAAGACTAAAATGAAAATCGCCATTCTCTCCAACGGACCAAAGAACTACTCTACCACCCGTCTCTACGAAGAAGCTACCAAGCGTGGCCATGAGGTCGACATCATTAAGTATAAAAATTGTTATCTTTCACTCTCCGAAAATAATCCCGTAGTTTACTATAACGGAGAAGCACTTCCTCACTACGACGCAATTTTACCTCGTATCGCCAATGGTCTCACCCGTTACGGCTGCGCCGTAGTTCGCCAATTTGAAATGAGCAACACTTGGACACTTTCTAGTTCGATCTCAATCACTCGTGTCCGCGACAAGCTTCGTTCTGCTCAAATTTTCGCCAAAGCTGGCATTGCTTCACCAAAAACCTTAGTCTCACGCAACACTGCAGACATTGATGACCTTCTTGAACAAATCGGTCTTCCAGCTATCATCAAGCTTGCTACCGGTACACATGGTAATGGTGTAGTTCTAGCCGAAACCAAGAAAGCTGCCCGCTCTGCCTTGCAGGCTTTCTACCTCTATAACGAAGATGGTACCAACATTCTTATTCAAGAATACATAAAAGAATCTGCTGGCACCGATATTCGTGCTTTTGTGGTCGGCTCAAAGGTTGTTGCCTCAATGAAGCGTCAATCTCTTGATGATGACTTCCGTTCCAATCTCCATAAAGGTGGCATTGGCACTGCTATTAAACTTACTCCAGAAGAAGAAAAGCTCGCAATTAAAGCCGCCAAAGTCATGGGCCTCCATATTGCCGGTGTTGACCTCATGCGCTCCGCTCGTGGTCCATTAATCCTCGAGGTTAATGCTTCGCCAGGATTTGGTATTGAAAAAGCTACCAACCGCAACGTCGCTCTACCAATCATCAAATATATTGAACATAATGCAAAAGGCCGCACTCTTAACGATAACGTTGGCATCTAAACTAAAATCCCTATCACGATCTGGCACCTCT
>CALHIA010000083.1 GCA_938030585.1 uncultured Candidatus Saccharibacteria bacterium
GCTCAGACTGAGTAAAGAACTCGGGTGGAGCTACTTTACGATCAATTATCTTCAGGATAAGCTGCCAGATGAAGTGGAATTTCGATTATTAGAGGATTCTCTTGGTACATGTGCAGGGGCAGAACTAACTTTTCTCTCGGTCTACAAGGATTTTTTGGAAACAAAAACCATTGTGGTGCGCATTTCGCAGACTTATAGACATCTAGCGACCTGCTGGATTCGGGATTTTAGTAAGTTTCTTCGGGAAAATTACAAACTTGAAGCAATGTCTGCTTAGCTCGTGGAAACACGGGCTTTTTTCTTTGAGTTTTAACATAAAAAAATACTCCCCAGATGAGGAGTATTTTCTTTTGATTAACGCTTGGAGAATTGTTCGCGTTTGCGAGCAGAACGTAAACCGTATTTTTTGCGTTCTTTTTCGCGTGGGTCGCGCTTGATGAGACCAGCTTTCTTCAAGACTGGACGTAAATCTGGGAATTCCAAGGTCAGAGCCTTAGAAATTGCCAATTTGATTGCGTCGACTTGACCAGCTAGACCACCACCGGAAACCAGGATGGTAACATCAAATTCTTTTTGCTTGTTAACGAGAGCTAAAGGATCAGTTACTTCAGCAAGCAAGCTTTTGTTTAGAGAAAGATACTCTAGAGCTGGCTTGTTATTGATGGTGATTTCACCTTTACCCTTAAATAGGCGTGCGCGAGCAGTAGCTGCTTTGCGACGACCAAGTCCGTAGGAATATTTGGTTGCCATTATTTAATCTCCTTTGGATTTTGAGCGGAATGAGTGTGCTCAGCGCCATTAAAGACACGAAGACGAGCTAAACGATCGTCAGCGAGCTTATTCTTTGGAAGCATGCCTTTGACAGCTTCTTTGATGGCGTAAGCTGGATTCTTCTCGATGATTTCTTCGAGTTTGAGCTCGGTGAGACCACCTGGGAAGCCACTGTGACGGTAGTACATTTTTTCAACCATCTTGTTGCCAGTAACTTGGATGTTTTTGGCGTTCAAGACGATAACGTAGTCACCATTATCAATGTGTGGAGTGTAAGTAACTTTAGACTTACCCATAAGTTTGTCAGCGATCACGACGGCTAATTTACCAAGTGGTAAAGAAGCAGCATCGATAACATACCATTCGCGCTTGATTTCAGCGGTTTTTTGGCTAAAAGTCTTCATTATTTAGCCTCCTTAGTTGGGTTGATAGAATCGACAAATGAGATAGTACCCATTTCGGCGTGGTCACCCTTGCGGAAGCCAGCGCGTTCAATTCTGAGATAACCAGAATCACGTTCGATTTGAGGAGCAATCACATCCATTAAGAGGTTTGCAACTTCCATATCATCCAATCTTGCGATGAGGAGACGGCGATTAGCAAGACCACCTTTTTTGGCGATAGTGATAAGCTTCTCGGTGTAGCGGCGCATTTCTTTAGCGCGAGCTAGGGTCACGGTGATCGACTGGTATTTGATCAGAGAGCACATCAGCCCACGTAGTAGTGCCCTTCTCTGGTCGGTTTCACGGCCGAACTTGCGGCCTTTATATCCGTGGCGATGCATTAGATATTTAACTCCTTAAGTTTATTTTTAACCTCATCAAGAGCCTTTTGACCGAAGCCTTTGAGGTCCTTGAGGTCGGTTTCAGACAAGACAACGAGGTCTCTGATAGTGTGAATTGCGTTGTTCACAAGAGCGTTAGCAGTACGAGCTGAAAGACCTAATTCTTCGATTGGAAGCATTAGACCAGCATCTTCCTGTTCGTTCTTGGAGCCTGGAGCTGGAGCGGTGTCAGCGACAGTTTTTCCAGCAAGAGCCTGATACTGATTCACAAGAATCGCAGCGGCTTCTTCGAATGCTTCACGTGGAGTGATGGTACCATCGGTTTCGACGGTGATAGTCAATTGTTGAAGATTGATATCTTGACCAACACGAGTGTTTTCAGCATTGAAACGAACGCGAATTACAGGGGTAAAGACAGCATCAAGGGCGATCATGTCGCTGTGGATGCGTTCTTCGGCTGAGCGCTCAATAGTAAGATAACCACGGCCAGATTCGACGATGAAACGCATCTTCAAAGTGTAATTTGGATCATCAATGTGACAAATTACCTGGTTTGGGTTAGCGATTTCAACTTCGTTAGTGAGTTTGATATCGCCGGCGACGACACGTGCGTCACCATCTTTTTTGGATTGTTCGCTACCTTTGATTTCAAGAGTAAGCTCGACTGGAGCGTCGGAGTGGCTCTTAAAACGAATATTTTTAAGGTTGAGCATGATGTCGACGACATCTTCACGAATACCTTCGATTGCAGTGAATTCGTGAGTAGTACCTTCAATACTGAAGGAAGTAATTGCAGCACCCTTAATACTTGAGAGTAAGACGCGGCGGAGAGAGTTGCCTAAAGTGTTACCATAGCCGTAGTAAAGTGGCTTGATTACAAATGAGGCACAGTTCTCGGATACGTCGATGACTTCTGCAAGATTTGCTTCGTGAATTACTTTTGTTGTCATTGTTCTCCTTAGCGTGAGTAATACTCAACGATTAGTTGTTCGTTAATGCCTGCTTCGGCTTCTTCGCGTTTTGGCTTGCCAGTAATTTCGATAGTCATTTTCTTAGCATCAGACTTCATCCAGCTGAGTGGAGTAACACCACTGGCAGCGACGATGTTGTCGAGATTCTTGAAGTATTCAGACTTTTGAGACTTAGCGCGTACTTCGAGTTTGTCACCAGCCTTCAAGCGGATTGAAGGGATGTCAATACGGCGACCGTTAAGAGTGAAGTGTCCGTGAGAGACAAGTTGGCGTGCTTGGCGACGAGTAGAAGCGAAACCAGCGCGGAAAACAACGTTATCTGCGCGGCGTTCTAGGAATTCTAGAAGGATTTCACCGGTTAGACCTTCGGCCTTTTGGGCTTCTTTCATCAATTTAGCAAATTGTTTTTCGAGAAGACCATAAAGTCTACGAACTTTTTGCTTTTCGCGAAGTTGGGTAAGATACAAACTACCACCGCGAACTCGCATATCACCGTGCTGACCTGGAATACCAGATTTTTTAGCCATGATTTTGTGAGCTTTTGGTGCTAGGGCAAAGCCCTCGCGACGACTTTGTTTGACAATTGGAGATTTATCTCGTGCCATTACGGTTTCCTCTCTCCTTTAGGACGTACACCACCATGAGCGATAGGTGTTTGGTCGGTTATACTATCAATTTTGATGCCAAGACCTGAGATAGCACGGATGGCGCTATCACGACCGAGACCGATACCCTTGACGTAAACGTCGACGGAATTCAGACCGTGATCTTTTTTGGCAATTTCACCAGCTTTTTCAGCGGCGATTTGAGCAGCGTAAGCTGTACCCTTCTTGGAACCTCTAAAACCGTTAGCACCAGCAGATGACTGAGCGAGGACTTGGCCTTTCTTGTCGGAAATGCTGATGATGGTGTTATTAAAGGTGGCCTTGACGTGGACCTGACCAGAAGTGACAATACGCTTGCCTTTCTTGGTTTTGACTTTGACTTCTTCAGTTCTAACTTCTTCTGTCATAATTTACTCCACTAACTAGGTTTTACTTGCTGCTTTTGGTTGTGTTCCACCGACCGCGATCGCCTTACCCTTACGTGTACGTGCGTTCGTACGAGTACGTTGGCCGTTGACTGGAAGACCAGCCTTGTGGCGGATACCTTTATAAGAATTGATATCCTTAATGCGTTTGATATTGTTTGTTACGAGGCGACGCAGATCACCTTCGACTTGATATTTGCTAGAAATAATGTCGTTGATTTTCTGTTCCTCAGCCTCGGTGAGATCTTTCACCCGAGTGGTAGGCTCAATTTTGGCCTCCGCAAGGATGGCTTTTGAGGTAGTGCGTCCGATGCCAAAAACGTAAGTAAGGGCAATCCATACTTGTTTTTCGGAAGGGATGACTACGCTAGCAATTCTTGCCATGCTTAACCCTGCCTTTGCTTATTCTTAGGTTTTTTCTTGTTGATGACACGCAGTACGCCTTTGCGACGAACATAGATATCATCAGGGGAGATTTTCTTTACACTTGCACGTACTTTCACTGTGTAAAAATCCTTTCCTTGTTAATCTATTTCAGGTACTAATGAAAAAAGCGGAAATTTTTTCAGAGTTCGCCAAAATAGGGTTGATATTATTTAAGGCGGAAGCTGATACGGCCCTTCGTAAGATCGTAAGGGGTAAGTTCAACCTCAACCTTGTCACCTGGCACAAGACGGATAAAGTTTTTGCGCATTTTTCCGCTCATGTGCGCAATAATAATATGACCATTCTCAAGTTCTACTCGAAATTGAGTATTTGGTAATGCATCGACGACGGTGCCGCCTAATTTGATCACTTCCTTTTGACTAGCCATAAATTATTTATCTATTTTACCAGAGATTTTTAAAAATGTAAAGAGGTTAAAATCTGAGAATTTGATGTTAAAATTAATAAAAAGGAGGTAAAGTGTCAGGGGAGAGACTATCGAATTCTAATAGTCAAAATAAAAATACGAGCGCGTTTGATGATTTTGCGGAACGCGTCAAACGAGAACAGGAGTTTGTTGAACGTAGGCGTGAAGATACAAGACACTGGGCGCGTTATTATGTGGGGGCGGAGCAGGCTTTTGATCGAAGAGTGAAAGCTAATAAAATATCTGAAACTGAATTCATGAAATGGGAAGATGAGGTGGGTGGAGCTTTCTTTAAAATGAAAGAAGCGGAATATGATGCTTGTTATACCTCGAAATATGAGAAAGATCGTGAAGAAAGGATCTCAATGAATGACCGCACTGTTACGGCTGAGGTATATGCGGGTAATTTTTACGAAGAAAGAACTGAGATTTTGAAGCAGAAAATTCTGGAAAATCCAAATCCTAAAGAGCGCGATGCGCAGTTGAAGATTCTGGGCGATTTACCTGATAAAGTTTGTTCTCATATTGAAGCGGAGGGAGACTTTGAACTGAATAATATTGATCCAAGGGCCTATCTAAATGCTCGAAAGAATGTACACAATAGTTTAATTAGAAATCTCAATGAAATTAATAAACTTGCAGCCAATTATGGTGTAAGGAGATTGACCTTCCGAAATTTTTTAACAAATGATGATCCCTATGATGAATATAAAGATATCTATCTAGATACGGATGGGAGATATGAATATGATCGTAGTAGTGTCGAGAAATATATGCGAATAGCTTTTGCCGATCTTTATGATCAGGCAGAAAAGGATGGGACTCTTCGGGTTGCCCCTAATAAACAATCAAAGACGGCATATTTTCATAGTTTGGGTGAGGATTAAAAGTAAAAAGCCCCAGTGAGCTGGGGCAAGGATAGGGTGAAGAGATTTAGTAATTGAAGACTTCTATGGTGCGTTTTAAAAAAACGCGAGAATAATCTTTAAGTTGCTCTTCTTTGGGTTTTTCGGGTAGCTTGCAGTATTCTGCAATTTGAGTTGCAATTTGCTTTTTTTCTGCCTCAGAGAGACATTCTGGTCCTAGGCTGCGAAGCCTAGAAAATGCTTTAGTATGTACTAATTTCTTGAAAACTTCATCCTTGAAGATTTCTTCTGGTATTGAATAAACATTTTTCTCAATTCTGGTCATTTCTGTTTTTGACATAACATCACCTCGAATTTTCATAAAGTG
>CALHIA010000084.1 GCA_938030585.1 uncultured Candidatus Saccharibacteria bacterium
GTCGAAAAGACGCGAACGTGAGAAGGCTCAAGAACTTCGTGCTGCAGCAAATTTGCGAATTCGCCGGGATTATTCCCTGGTGAGTCGATGGAGTTTCGAATTTATGGAACCTCATACGGCGATAGATCAGTTTGCCTTGCTTAAGATGTTCAATGCATTTTACTACGGACATCTGCCGAAATTCAATTTTGAGGAAGAAATTCGCTTGCGCGGAATAAAATCCGATGATGTAAGAATTCGCTTGCGTGGAATAGATTCCGATGATGCAAGGAGGCCGAGTGAGATTCTGAATATTCAGTCGATTGAGAAGCTCGATTTGCCACTAATGAGCAAAGAGGAGCTGCTTAATATTTTCCGACCAGAAAACTGGAGGGAGATGCAAGAAACTATCGGTGATAGTGAGATTTATCTGGTAACCTCGAAAATGGATAAGTATTATCTGATTTCGACGGACGCCAAGCCGATTTTTAAAGATCGCTTGGAGCAAATTCATCAGGGCGCCACACTCGCCACATTGGACGAGTAAATATATATTGGCGTAAACGTTGTGGTGTAGAGTAGCTTGGGTAGGTGACCCGTCTGGCGCTAGGTAGAGCGACCGGGGTGACCCGTATCTAGTGCCAGTGAGTCATCGTCTAAGTTTTTCTACCAAGAGTTCCTAAAGGATGAGGGGCTCTTTTTTTGGCACTAAAAAGCCCCTAGATAGGGGCTAGATTTTAGTTAGATAAGGTTGGATTTTTTTGAGCGCGGACTTGAGGTGGCGATCGGTCTGAGTGAGAAGCAAACCTTCATTGACTGCGGTTTCACGCAAATTATGAATGTTATCACCTTGCAAACCGAAGCTGAAATTAACAATGCGATATTCACGCTTGGTTAACTCACGCTGCAAAACCCGCTGAATGTTTTCGAGATGCTTGAGTTCTTTCTGGCTTCTTTCGAGATCGATACAGATATCTTCCTCATAGAGCTGATTCCAGTCGTGGACGGTGAGAATTTTGGCGCGATCAGTGAGCTGATAATTATGAGCCTTTTTGGTGATTCTGGGGTCACGATATTCCAAAATCAAAGGTTCATAATCATCACCGTAAACCGTGCGATAGAGATAATACATGCCGATGATTCTGGAATCGATGTTCCGGCAAATCAAATGATTGTATTCAAAAATTTCCATACAAACCTTGAGCGAATGTGGAATGCTGCGAATAACTCCTGGATGATACTGCTCCATATAATATAGGTAGCGGCAATCCCAGATCAAATGCTCTACGGTTTCATAATTACGTTCGACATAATTTTTAACATTACCATCGACGAGGTGAGAATAACCGAGCTGACTTAAACTGTCGACTTTCCAAGCTTTACTAACTTCATTTTTCATTGTCCCCTCCTAAAAAATGTGATGTGAATTAAAGGTGCGATACGGCGAGGCCGATTACATAATTATAAACTAAATGATGAGTTTGTCAATGTTTTAGATTGACAAAATAGGTTAAATATTATAGAATAACAGAGTAGTCAGTCGTAACTGAATAGGTTCTTTAATTTTCTAAGACGTTACGATTTTTTCTGTTTTATGGAGGTATAAAGATGCGAAATGAGGTGTTAAGTAGTGTAATGCCGTTTACAAATCGGGGACTAGTGGACAAGGTGATTCGCGATGAGGCGATCGTCTATGACGTTTGGCGCTTGACGGTGCCAGTTGGTGAAGGCAGAGATGAGCGGTTAGAGAAAGCCGTCAATACTATGGGGGACTTAAAATTTCAGAAAGCTGAAACGAAGATTTTTTTGCCAGGGGTAATGCTCCAGGGGTATCCTTTAAGAAATCTGGAAGATTCCAAGGATAAAACACCGGAAGGTCCTAGTGTAATGATGGAACTAGATCTCTTGATGCGGATTGAGATTTCAGAAAATGCTAAGAAGTATATTTTGAATCGTTTCTTCTTTAGGGAGACACGAGACCAATATATGCAAGGTAATGTTTACCTGGGACTCACGAAGGAGAGTAGGGTAATTCTGTTGTTTGACGGGATGATGCATCCTGAATTTGCGGAGGCCGTGGATGATATGGTTGATATTGACTGGGATGAATTGAAGTAACGCAAATGAAAAAAATAAAACCCCTCGTAATGAGGGGTTTATTTTTTTTGGAACCAGGTTTTCAAATTAAATTGTGTAAATAATTTTACTAAGTTCAATTTTCTTCAGGATTTCCTTTTCCTGTTTTTTAGCCTCTGAAATGGTGAGCTTAAATTCTGCAGCAGTCTGGGATAAAGTGTGAGTCCGGTGTTTATTGAAGCCAAAGCGATAGTCGAAATATTTCATTTCGGCTGCGGACAGATAGGTGCGCAGATTGGAGCGGAAAGTTTTGACAGATTTTTTATAAAGAAGCACGTCATTCTCGTAAATTTTATTCCATTCCAGACAGCTTTGATCGTCTGGGCGGTTCGTTAAACGAAAACGATTGGATTTCTTGCAAAATTCCGGTAAAAAACATTCCAGGATGACTGGCTCACACTTATTGCCGAGTAATACGCGGACAAGATATTTGAAGCCAAAGGAATCGGCGACAAAATCAGTTCGAATATAACCGGCAGTGTTTAAGGCGCTGATGATTTCTGCGAAAACTTTTGGGCGATAGGCTTTTAAAGTTTCTGGGTGATACTGCATCATATAGTGCAGAAAACGTACGTGCCAAACCAATTGATCCATGGAAAAATAATTTTTCTCCACGTAACGTTCGGCGCGTTTGCTAAGTCCGAGTCCGGAAACGGATTTCAGTGTAGACGCAGGTTTACATTTAGGTTTCTTCATAGGCATTACCTCCATGAGTGAATCTCGGATGAGATTAGATGAAGTGACGATCGATGTTCGGATACTGAAGTCTAGTCGGTAAATAATAATCTCGGATGAGACTGAGTTTATTAAATTTAGCCATATCCAGTAGCATATTGGACATATCATCACTGTAGTGATCGGCATAAAAATAATATTTATGCTGGTTTGTCGTGGTGGCACAAATTAATTCGTGTTCGGCACCAAGGCAATAATCTTTGGCTACGCGCGCAAAATGTGTGATGGGACTAGTGAAAATCTCTTCACCATCCTTGAATCTAGGGTTACCATAAATTAGACCACCCAGGAGACATTTGCCGGAAATAGTTATCTCATAATTCTTCAGATGATGGCAGAATCGACTAAAATCCAGCATGACTTCTTGGCGGTTGGTATAACCGTCCTTTTCTTCGAAAAAGAGTTGCCAATCTTTCAAAATAGCGATATTTTTGGCATGCGTATCGTGATGAATCAGGGGTAGTTTCATAATATCCTCCTCACAAGAAATGCACCTTAAAACATGGTAGGCAGGGTTCCAAAATTTTAAGGTGCGAGTAAAAACTACCTTTATATTATACAATGTGGTAGCTTTTATGTCAATGAATAACAGGGGTGGAAGTGTTGAAATTGGGTGAAACCAACTAAGTTTTCTGTTCGGTTTTCTTTCCTTGACTTTCTTTTATCCTTATGTTAGAATATGAATATTGATTCAATAGTGAATCATGCTGGTTGTCCCGAGGGGGATAGTTCTTTGAAAGGAGATATCGGTATGGGTATCAATGAAAATGGCAATGAAAACAAAGGCTTGTCGATCGACGAAAATTGCGACGCGAGGGTCTATCGGATTAAAGATGGACCATATCTGTCGGAGCTTTTAGAGGGGTTTAAGTTAGCTCATGATAATGAGCTAATGCGCATCGAATTCCAGGTGGAAACTGGAAAATTTCAAGCGAATAAGTGTTATGCGCAGGGAGAAGAGCTTCTTCTGGTGAAGGATTTTCAAATCCTAGAACTGAAATATTCTGACCTTTCTTATGATTACGTAAAAGTAATTGGAAGATGTTTGGCTGACTTATCTAGTGTTTGCGAGGAAAAAGCGGTTTATACTAAGTATAAATTCGATGCGAACTATGATGTCAAAAGACGCACGGGTAGTATTAGCTTTACGAAATATGGCTTAATACGAAACCGTAATTTAATTAGTAATGCTGGAAATGAATAACTTTGTTTTATAACTTTGTTTTATTACCTTTTCAATCTTTTGACTGCTTAGAGATTAAGCAGTCTTTTTTATGTGAAAAATAAAGATTTCTTACATGGATGGTTTTTATAAAAATAAGTAATATGCTCTATGGTGGGAAATTTTAATAACAGAAAACCCCGCAACGAAAGTAGGTTTTTTAAACAAGAGAAAACCCCGCGATGAGGCGGGGTTTCTGAAGATTTAGATGACATCGAAGAGGTCGCAATCTTTGATATAGAAATAGGCTTTCTTCATTAGTCCACGGACTTTACTAATCTTGCGATTAAGCCTCAACGCGGTCTCAGCGGTAGGATGACATTTACCATCCTCGAGCGAATATCGAAAACAAATAATCTGGTAAGTCAACTCGTCGGGCAAAATGTCTCTTAGAATCT
>CALHIA010000085.1 GCA_938030585.1 uncultured Candidatus Saccharibacteria bacterium
TAGACATAAGTGTGTTTAGTTTACAGTTGACTCACCCCGAAATAGTCATAAGCTTCTATCAAGATTTTGGTTTTTATGGCATAATAAACATATGTGGTTTTGGATTTCATTTATCCTACTCGGACTGGTGCTTTATATTCCGCTCGGTATTCTGATTATTCTTTTTATTTTCTTTCCGATTGCTGGATTTTTGAATAAGAAAAACAACCCTGCTATCTTTAATTTTGCCATGAATTGCGGCATGGTGGTGCTCTTCATCGCGGCAATTTTAGTCCACGGCGGCTTTTTCGGTTGGTATAATCAGGCCGAATCGCCCTTTGGTATCAATATTTGGGTTGATCGCTCCGTGGAAAATGACTTCTATCGCAGGGAAGAGAAGAACGGCCAGATTCACCTCACTGTCACTGATAAAAATTATTCGCCCCACTCGCCGAATTTTCTTGAGAGTAATGGCAAAATTCATTTTGATGTCACCAATCATGCGGCCGAAAATAAGCATCTCGACCTCACTTGGACCGTCGAACTGGATGGACAAAAATACCAAAGAAATAATCTCCCGACTGATTCCGATTCGACGCTTTTTGGCCCAGGTTTTTCTCTGAAATACGGTGAAAATATCGTGAAAGTCACGGCCTCCAATAGTCTCGGTTATTACACTACTACGCTAGTGATTAATCGTTTACGCACGGAAGATATCTGTAACGAGGAAAGCAATCAAAAAGTCTCCATGTGCGAGAATATTCTTTCTGCCAAGGACTCTGCCGCTAAAAAGAAGCAGGCCGACAATGGTTCAGGTAGCTCTCTAAATCTTTCGGAGAATAGTTTCTGGTCTAGATAATTATCCTTGATATTATTTCTGCGGGAGTAATGCTTCGCATTTTCTTTCTGCGTCGATTATTAAAAAGCAGAATAAATTCTACTTTTTAACTCTCTCCTTGAAAGACCGAACCTAAAGGTTCGCCTCCCTCGAAAAAATAATCAAACATAAAAAACGACCCATAGGGTCTTTTTCATGTTTGGTGATCTCTGCGGGAGTCGAACCCGCGTTGACGGGATGAAAACCCGTTGTACTAACCGTTATACTAAGAGACCAATTCCGAAATGTACTTTTCTATTATAACAGATTTAAAAAAATCAGCAACTCTAATTTTTAAAAATCTCGAAGTTTAATTTTCAACTTTTTCGCAGCTCAAAATCGGATCCATGGTGTAGTCGGTTTTACCAAACGGCGCATGCGGCTTGAATGTCACCGAAGACAAATCTTTATTGCAAGTTAATTTTTTATGTTCGAAATAAATCCGTTTGTCCAAATTATTTTCGTCGCTATAGCTTAGCAATCTGCGCAGTTTTACCATAGGAAACCCAGTCTTCAGATATGGCTTAAATACGAATTCCGCACCCTTTGCAGTCACCTCATCCTTATGGCTATTCACAAAATTATCATAGAAAAAATCCTCATAGTAGCTTTTGGCTAATTCTTGAAACTGTTTTTCCGCCAACGCTTCCGCTGTCACATTTTTCTTTACCATCAAAGAAAAACCCACACTGCAAACTGAAATCAGTACTACCACGATCATTAGTCCACGGATAATTTTCGAACTCAGAGTTTCCAAACGAATTTGATTGGAGAGTTTTTTGAAGTTAGGACTAAGTTTGGTCGCGTTCCTTTTGTGTTTGCGCTTGGCGCCACGTGGATCGATATTCATAGCTAAATTATAACATAAGAATTTTCATTTTCGAACGGAGGGAATTATAATATAAACATGAATACAAAAAATCTCACCATAAAAAATGAAGCGGCCGTGATTGATTTTGCGGAAAATTTGATGCGCGAGATTTTGCAGTCTCAAGACGCTTTGCCTTGTGTGATTGAACTAGTCGGTGACGTTGGTGCTGGTAAGACTACTTTTACTAAAGGTCTCGCTCGTGGTCTCGAAATTACCGAAGAGATTACCTCCCCAACTTTCACTATTTCGAAAGTTTATGAAAATTCGCGTGGTCAGAAACTTGTGCACTACGATTTTTATCGCCTAGAAAATCCCGGTATCATG
>CALHIA010000086.1 GCA_938030585.1 uncultured Candidatus Saccharibacteria bacterium
TATCTCCGTATTATTTTCGAAATTAGTATCATTCATGATAACTTTTTCTCTCCTAAAAATTTATTAATAATAGTGAAATAAAAATTATAAAAAATATAATCCTTTCTAATTATGTTTATATATGAGAATGTCAAAAAAAGCAATAAAAAACAGGATTATTTCAGCATAATCCTGTTGTAATTTTAGCTATTGGCCAATTGGTCGAATTCTTCTAGAGATTTAATCATTACGTCACGTGGCTTATTGCCGTTAGCTGGACCAATCACCCCGATTTCTTCCAACCAAATCGCGAGGCCCGAGACAAAGCCGTGACCCTTACCGAGGTAGGTTTGCAGCATCGCCGTCGAGAATTTACCCTTGGATAAAGTAATCTCAATCGCTTTACGTACTACTGGATCGGATGGGTCATATTTGCGTCCGAGTTCTCCGAAGGAACCGCCATCCGAAGGTCCCATACCCTTAATCTGCACTGCCTGAGAAATTACCTCATTATTATATTCTGGTTGTCTCTGTTCGCGCAGGAAATTAGTTAACTTATTAATCTCATCATCTGAAGCGAAGGCACCCTGAATACGACGTGGCTTACCCATCATTTCGGTGGTCAGCATTAGCATGTCACCGTTACCGAGTAGTTTTTCTGCTCCACCCGATTCGAGCATCATACGTGAGTCGATACCGTTTAACACCTTAAAGGCGATACGCCCTGGAATATTCGCCTTAATCAGACCGGTCACCACTTTTACTTCCGGACGCTGAGTCGCAAGTACCAAGTGAATACCCGAGGCACGACCCTTCTGAGCGATGCGCACGATCAGCTGTTCGAGATCCTTGCCTGCCTGCATCATCAAGTCTGCCATCTCATCGATAATAATTACAATGTAAGGCATCTTATTATTCTGTGTAGCGTCTTCCGACTCGTCACCATTTTTCTTGGCTTCTTCCGCGCGCGCCTTCATTTTTTCGTTGTAGTCTTCAATTTTCTTTACGCGCTCTTCCGCAAGACAGGCATAACGACGCTCCATTTCGTTCACTGCCCACTTCATCGCCGAAAGTGCCTTATCGGTTGCCGTAATAATTGGCGTCAAAAGATGTGGAATATCATTATATTGCGCCATTTCCACCTGCTTCGGGTCCACGATAATCAATTTCATATCGCTTGGTGCATTACGATAAAGTAGGGAAGAAATCAAAATATTCGTCATCACCGACTTACCAGAACCAGTAGTACCAGCGATCAGAAGGTGAGGCATTTTCGCGAGGTTAGCAATGATCGTGTTGCCAGAAATATCCTTACCTACGGCAAAACAAAGTGCAGCCTGTTCCTTCTTCCAGCGATCACTCTCGAGAAGACTTCTCAAACTCACGCTTTCCTTACGTACGTTCGGAATTTCTACACCGACCAGGCGAGTACCTGGAATCGGCGCTTCGATACGTACACTTTCGGTAGCGAGGTTTAATGCCAACTCCTTATCACGTGCCGCAATCTTTGAAAGAATCACACCGGCAGGTGGACGAATCGTATATTGGGTCACCGAAGGACCGATGTTTGCACCCTCAACTTCCACATCAATACCGAAATCCACGAAAGTTGATTTAATAATTACCGCGTTTTGTTGAATATTGCCGCCATCTGGTGGAATGTGTTTCTTAGAAAGAAATTCCACGCTTGGCATTTTCCAATCTGGATCAGAGGCTGCGGTTAAAGCACGTTCTGGCTCTGGCTCGGCTGGTTTTTCCATACTTGCCTTTTTCACCTCAAGTTTCGGTGTCTTCAGTTCGGCTGCCGACATTTCGACACCATTGGCCTTAATGCGAATTGGCGCATCGAGTGGCGCGACTTCACGTTCGGCCTTTCGGGCTACCCGAGCATTCTCGGAATCTTCTGCCTTACGACCGGTACGGAAAAGATTCGCAAAATCCTTAAATACGGTTAGTGGCGAAAGTTGAAGAATGAAAATCCCCGTGATGAAAATTAGTACGATGTAAATAAAGGCCGCAACCGATGGATCAAGTAATTGAGTAACTAGATGATTTAATGCATCACCAATTACACCACCGGTCAAATTTTTCGTACCGTAAGAAGGCAAGTCGAAAATCCCGGCCAGCCAGAGAATCATTAGAAAAGAAGTTACCCAAATTACAGTTGGCAGGCGATTATCTTCGGTGAGAAAAATTTTCACCGCCAGATAAACTAAGATCACTGGAATCGCATAGGTCGCATAGCCGACCACGTAGAGTGAACCACTATGAAAATCGTTCAATAGATTACCGCCGTTGCCGAACCAAGTCATAATCAA
>CALHIA010000087.1 GCA_938030585.1 uncultured Candidatus Saccharibacteria bacterium
ATCAGTTTGGTGATGAAATTTGGCACCGCTTCAATACTTCTGAGCAAGATATTCTCTGGTATTATCGCGAAGTTTTTTATCTCATCAAAAACGAACCGGTACCAATAGAACTTAAGCGTCACTTTGAGAATCTTGTAGAGGATCTGACTATTATCACATTAAACCTCTAAAATTAAATTCCTCACATCAAAATCCTCGGAGTCTATCTTCGGGGATTTTTAATCGTATAATATACTTATGAATAAATCTGAAATTGAAGCTAGACTCCAAACTATCCAGAAATTTTATAATCTCGATAAACTTCTTGAGCATGGCACCGAAAACGAAGATGTCGCTAAATACTATCGTAAATCCGACTTCTTTTACAAACACGTCCATTCCGGTGGCGGTAATAATATCCACATGGCCCTTTCCGACGACGGACTCTTTCACAAAGAAGATTTCAAGAAACAAGCCGTGTATATCACAAACTTTCTCAAACCTGGCGCCCGCGTTTTAGAGGTTGGAGCTGGCAGATTAAGTAATTCACGCTATCTCGCCGAACGTTTTCCTGATGTCGAATTCGTCGCACTAGATATTCCAAATCGTAATTTCCTTAAAAATAAAGTTCCTAAAAATATTCAACTCATCGAAGGGGACTATCATAATCTTGATCAACTCGAAGATGCAAGTTTCGATGTGGTGTTTGGTGTCGAAACCATTTGCTATAGTCGCAATAAAAAACTCGTAGTAAAACAGATGACCAAAAAGCTCAAACCAGGTGGCATTTTCGTAGTTTTCGATGTCTATGAACCTATAAGACACAACGAAATGACTGATTTTGAAAAACGCGCATCCAGTATTACTCTTGCCGGTATGCGAGTCACAGATCAAGACCAATGCGTATTAGACCTTGTCGAATACCTCAAGCAAGCTGGTATGCAAAATATTGAAGCCTCTAATCTCACCCAAAAAATTATGCCCAACCTCAAACGCCTTGCCAAAATTTCCAAGCTCTATTTTACCCACCCACTACTACTAAAAATCTTAAATTTTATCATTGCTGAAGATGCTAGAGTTAATGGTATTTCAGGTTATCTTATGGATCTAACTTTTGACGGTGAACGGATTCACGGTTATTACCGTATCACCGCCCAAAAACCAATTAACTAGTCTTAATTTTAATAAAAAAAGGAAGCCCTTGCGGTAGGAGCATTACACCCCGTGCAGAGACTTCGATATTATTATACACCAAAATACACAAGTCGAAGCTATTCATCAAAACCCCTGGAGCCTAACTTCGGGGATTTTTTTCTTCATTGACAAAACGCCATAAAAAAGTTATAATATATAAATCTCGGTGCAGAAAAATCGTGAAAAATCTGACCCAAAATTGGTCCCATTTCACAAATAATCCCGCATCATCACCCAATCGATAGGAGGAGATACTATGGTACATTTAGAGAAAAAGGATATAAAGCAAGCAGTTCGTTCTGGCCTTATCGGCTTAGCTATTGGCGACGCATTAGGGGTGCCCATTGAGTTTTTGAATCGAAATTTTCTAGAACTCATGCCGGTCACAGAAATGTTATCGGTCGGTACCCATCATCAACCTGCCGGTACTTGGTCTGACAATACATCTATGACCATCTGCCTGATGCAGTCATTGATTGACCAAAAACGCTTCCATTATCACGACATTATGGAGAATTTTGTCAAGTGGTATTTGCAAGACGAATTCACCGCTACTAAGCTCACTTTTGATATTGGCGGCACCTGCAAACGCGCGATTGAGAATTATCTCGCTGGCGGACACCCCGTCAAATGTGGTATGAGCCATTACGCCAATAACGGTAATGGATCACTCATGCGCATCTTGCCAGTAGCTTTTGTTTGTCACAACAACCAAATCACCGGTGAAAAGCGTTACGAATTAGTGAAAAATATTTCATCCCTCACCCACGCTCACCCAATTAGCGTGCTGGGTTGTCTGATTTACACTAATTTCGTTTGCCACTTGCTCGACGGCGATGATCCCAAGGAAGCTTATCGCAAAACCCAGCTAGACGATTACAGTATGTTTGATTCGGAAGAGCGTAGTCTATATAGTCGAATTCTGAAAAATCAGATTTATTGCTACCCTAAGGGCTACATTCCTTCGCGCGCTTACGTGGTTGATACTCTTGAAGCTGTACTTTGGTCATTTCTGACCACTGATAACTTCCAAGATGCCGTCCTAACTGCGGTTAATCTCGGCGATGACACCGATACAGTCGGCGCTCTCACTGGTTCGCTCGCTGGTATTCAATACGGGCTTAAAAGTATTCCAGAAAAGTGGGCCACCACCCTGAAGCGTGGTCGATATCTGATTAAACTCTGCGATCAATTCGCCGAAACTGAGATTGATACCACGGATATTTCGCCAGAATCCACTTCCATTCCACGTATTGAAACCACCAACCTCAATCGGCTTGGCGCCTAAATAAGATAGAATCAAATCTAGTCGGCTTAGCGCCTAAATTAAGAACGCCAGCCCCCTAGTCAGATTGGCGTCCATTTTCTCACTAAACTCTCGAATTTTTCGAGAGTTTATTTTTTTAAGAACGCCTCAATCATTTCCGCTTCACTTGTAAAATCCTCCCCTGAAACCAACGAATCTTTCACTTCACTATAATATTTTTCCAGCGTCAATGGCGTAAAATAATATTTTCCACCCCCATCAGATTCCAATCTTTCAAAAGCCAGACATTCACCCACGCGCCAAACCATTTTTGCTCGCATAGCTCGTTCACGCACAGTGTCAAACCATTTCACCGAGATAAATTCCTCCCCCTCAGAAAATCGTCGCACTACTTCTAGTTGCATCGCCACCAGTACCGTTTCATCGGTCTCGCACTCCACCAGATAAACCTCCCCCGGCAATTTTTCCACGCGTTCACGCCCATTTTTCATAATATTTCTAAAGCTTCTCATATACTCACCCCTCTCGCTTCCATATACTAATATCCCTAAAGGTTCTCATATCATAAGCCTCTAGCTTCCATATACATTTGGCCAAAATCCACGCCCAGTTGGTTTTTCGCGAATAAAAACACTCCTAAATCATTCGGCGCAAAATCTTTTGGCAATTTCCCCGAAGCTAAATCCGCCAAATCTTCCACCCCTAGCACCTGACCTAAATGCGTTTCGAGATCCGTCTTTAGTTTCACACCTCCACCCTGCCCAATAATCGCTTCCGACAGGGAAACAAAGGTATCATTAAAATCTTCCGAAGATTCCGCGAGCGCCGTCAACTCACCAAGACTCACTTCTTTCACTTCACCGTTATAAATCGCCTCAATGCGTTCCTGTTTTCTTAAATTCTCCGCCAGAAAATCCTCCACCGATTCGCCCGCCCCTTCGAAATTACCCCAATCACCCCAATCGTCATCATCGTCCTCATCAAATTCTCGCGCCACAATCACTTCTTCAATTGGTCGACCATTCACTTCGGAAAGCCCCTTTTCACGAAGCCCCTCAAGCAATTCATCGCGGTCCAGCTCATCCACCTCTATCGCTTCAATATATTCCGCCCCGATACCCGTACGAAACATTTGCTCATTGTCTGCCGAATAGTGTTTTAAATCACCCATGGTGCGCTGAAAAATCTCCTCCGGTGCCAACCTCCCAGCAAAGTGCGCTTCATTCGTCGAACCGTAGGAATCCACATTATAAGCATACCAATCGGTACGGTCAAAAATTTCCGGCTTCAATACCACCGCATGATTCTGAATTTTACCGCGCTGCTCCGCATTCATAATCCTAGTGAACACATTGTCCGCACCCCCAGAATCAATATCCAGTACCGAGGAAATTCCATTTCTCACCACTCCCCGGCTGAACCGCTCGGTCGTACTCATCAAGCCCGTAGTTAACACCCGATAAACCGAGTCCACGCTCATCGAATTCAACATATGCACCGCTCGCGTATCCTCACCATATTCCGCTAAATACTCATTATGTTTCCCAGATTCCACAAAGGTCGAATAACCCGGAAAAACCTCTTTGCGCGTCAATTTCTCCGCACGCTCTAATTGTTCTGCATCCAAATCATCTAGTTTATACTGCCACTTCAGTCTCGCTATTTTATAATCGCGCTCCGCCGTCTCCGAAACTTCACCTAGAGCGTCTTCCACTCCGAGGTCCTGCCTAAAAATTTCGTCCATCGTTTGCTGCGCCGCGGTCTCATCTATCGCTTTTGGCACTTCCATTTGCACCAAACCAATCGCCGCTCGTACTAAATTACTAGTGTTACGCTTCCTAGAAATCACCCCGTCACCCAGTTCCCGCGCCGTAGCATCTGCCAAAGATACCTTAATCCCATTTTTCTCAAACACCAGGGCATCACACAAACGAAATTCACGCTTCGTTTCCAAATCATGATAAGTAATTTCTCCGAGGCGCACCGAAGTACCACTTTTAAGCTCCGCCACGCCGTCTTTTTCGCGTGATTCCGAACGTAATTTCTCGGCCAACGGCGAAATTTCCGCCAAAGGCTCACGCAACTTAAATCGGTACTCCAAAGTCTGATTTTCCAGATTCTCCACCACATCCACTCGCTGGTTTTCGATATGGTCACGGTCACAAATAATTTCATGTCTTTCCCGTATTAAATATTCTTGGCTATGTTCCTTCTCTGTATCTGATACCAATTTTTCCTTGTGACCCAGAATCCCCTCGAGGTAAAAATCGCTCACAGGCTCAACCTGCTCTGCTTCAGCTTTCGTCTTTTTCTCCCCCAAGAACTCCACATCTTCTAGCGCCGCCATCAACTTCAGGTAATTATCGTTTACCTTCTGCTCTCCCGCTTTTTCCAAACCATTTGGCGCCAAATTATGATTCATACCTTCCATTATACTATAAGCTTATGCATCATGAGCTCCACCTCTTCCTAAAATCATAGCCATATTCCACACGCCCCGTCTACGCCTATTTTTGACAAAATAAGCATCCCATGTGATAATAAATGGAAACTTTGTATCTATTACACGTTCTTTTACAAAATGAAAGGGGAAAATATGAGTCAAAAATTCCAAATTATGTTTCAAATCGCGGAATCTAGTTTCCAGGAACTGCCCAGAGTCTGTCGTACACCCGCCTATGTCAAGCGTTATCTTGACCTACATGATGCGCTTTACACCGCTATGACGCTTGCCCGTACCAAAGCGGAGCGTGGCAGAGTTTATCGCATTTCACAAACCATCTGGTCCGAACTTCTAGCGGCCGGCGCCAACCCTAGTGAAGTCAGGGAATTACTTAGTCCCAGCTACATTTGGCGTCACTACGACAAAGTTAAAGCCTCTAAGGTCCATGTCGATTCTTATGAATTAATGTACCAGTTAATTCAAATCAAAGGTCCTGGCTTTGTCCTGAGAAACCTCAAAAAATTTCAGCAACGCGGCCTCGATATCGACACTATCGCCATGAACTGCTACAAGATCAAAACTAAGCATGATCTCGAAGTTCAATGCGCCGAAATGCGCGTCCTCGGAGTCAACCTCACGACGATTTTCGTGATGGCCAACCAGCTCCTCATTAAGGAATCTCTGAACCCTGCTAGCGTTTACTGTCTACTGCATTTTTTCTATCAGCAGAATCTTTCACCCGGCCTCATTGCGGCCTGGATTAAAGATCACTGCAATCCAAAAATACTCGACAGTATCATAGCCGCTGATCCGCTCGATTGGACCATCTTCGGTATCAATCTCGACGATTATCGACCAATTTGGGTCACTGGTAACTTTCTGCGTTTCTTCGACCCAGAACCCAATTTTAAGAAACTGCCACCCACTATTACTACCACTCAATTTCTCGGTTATCTTAATATTCAGCAAATTTACATCGCCACTAGATATGGTTGCGATTTTGAGAAATTCCTTACCAAGAATTACCTCGTATCTGGTGGCCAGATTGATCTACTGGCTGAAAAATTTGAACATGATAACCTATTTTGTCCAACAGAGGATAAACTTAAAATTGGCGTTGCCTTGCTTAAATATGGTGCCACCAATATTAATCGGGAAAAACTTATAGAACTCTTTAATCGATGCGATTTATCGAAAAATAAACGCATCAAATACGGTAATAAAGTCCTCAATCAGAAAGAAATCTAAATCTCAGATTCCCTAAGATCGGATTTTCATGTCTTCGATTTTCTTATCCTCTTTCATCACTCAAAATCCTCGGTTCGCCGAGGATTTTTTCATTAAAAAAGGCCCGGATAAATCCGAGCCCGGAGGTGAATGTCTTATAAGTCACGTGCAGAAGCTAGCCCCCTAAAACCAATCAGCGCCCCCTCGTCATCCGTAACTGGAAACACTGGTAGAAACAGATCGTCGATTGTTCGACCTAAATCCTTGGCTGCACGCACCACAGTTGGTTTTACAATATAAAACACCCCCTCTTCGTAACTTGGCAGACCGACTATCTGCGAGAACGCTATTTGAAAAATCGGTACTACTCCGATATGCTCACGTAGCATACTTTTTACCTCAATTTCAATCGCCCCCTCCTCTGATTGATACGTTGTTAGTATTTCGTCATTGTCATCCAAAATTCGGCAGACATGCGATAAGTAATTTTTAATCATCTTCCCCACCTTTCTAAGATTAAAACTCATAATACTAAAAGCTACAAATTTCTCAAATGTTACTTACATGCATTACCTAAAACTCAAAATAGATCCTAAAACCTCATTGACTTTAATCTCAGCGTCCCGGTTCGTAACTTCGAGTTGTAATCCATCGAAAAACGAAAATCTCGATAGGTATTACACTTGCTTATCGGAGATTTCACATCCGCATCACAAGTTCCTTGGATATTAAAATCATACCCCGTTCGATCGGTGTGGACTACGCCGAGAATCTGCACATTTTTCAGTGCCATAAATTCGCGCGTCGTTCCACCAGCCGGATTTTCTCGTTTTGCGAAAACTACTTTAAATTCCAGATCAATATACATATTCTGATCAAAAGCATACATATTTGCAATA
>CALHIA010000088.1 GCA_938030585.1 uncultured Candidatus Saccharibacteria bacterium
ATAAAGATGAAGTAGTTTTTGCAATGGTACAAACCTTAAATAAAGAAAAGAATTTAAATATTTTTCCAAAAGATTATTGGCCGAGAGACAATAGAATAGACGGGTCAAACCGATAGAGATGCCGACACCTGGGAACTTTTCTTCGGTATAATTCGAGGCAAGATTGTCATAGCGGCCACCAGAACAAATAGAACCGAGATTCTTATATTCTGGAAGTAGAGTTTCGAAGACGGTGCCAGTATAATAATCGAGGCCACGGATAATTAACATATCCGCAATTACCGACTGACCAATTCCCTGAGCTTCGAGAAGATCGAGCACTAAGAGAAGCTCACTCACACCGGTCATAAAGGTCTCATTTTCAATGCCGAGCGCGACTAATTTTTCAGCAACTTCAGCGCGCGGGCCACGAATCTGAACAAATTGCAGCAATGTTTGGACTTTAGACTCTTCAGCAACTTGTTCACGTAATTTAGTCTCAGTAACTTCGGCTGGAACTTTTTCAGCATGATCGATAATACCGTAAATTTCAGAACTTTTTTCCGTGAGCGCGAGAGCTTCAAGGAGACCGGCTAGAATTTTACGATTCGAAAGACGGACCAAAATCGGGGTCTTCACGAACTGTGAAAGCGCATGAAAAGCCGTAGCGACGACTTCAGCATCATAACCGATTGGTAAAGTATTGCGGCCAATAATATCGGCATCCATTTGATAAAATTCACGGAAGCGACCTTTTTGCGCACGCTCACCCCGAAAATTGCGACCGAATTGTGAAACACGGAATGGAAAAGCTAGATCGTTTTGATGCTCGACCACGTAACGCGCTAGCGGCACCGTGTGGTCAAAGCGCAAAGCCTGATCCGCGTCGTCAGAAGTTTCGGCAGTTTTTACTACTTTATAAATTTGTTTTTCAGTGTCACCGCCGGCCTTAGCGAGGAGAATTTCCGTACGGTCAATCATCGGCGTTTCGATATGATTGAAGCCATGGAGATGATAAACCTGCATAATTTGCGATTTTATTTGATCAAAAATGGCTTGCTCGCGAGGTAAAAGCTCTTGCATGCCAGAAATTGGGGCAGTATTTATCTTTTTCATACTTTAATTATACCACGCACTATGCTATAATCTAGGGAAGTGGTTCTGTAGCTCAGTTGGTAGAGCAGAGGCCTGAAGAGCCTTGTGTCACTGGTTCAAGTCCAGTCGGAACCACCATTTTTTGTGCCCACGCGTTATAATATATTTAATGATCAGAAAAAATAACCGAGGTAAAATTATAATACCAGGCGGACGAAAGCCCTGGCCACATGAACTTAGAGTTGCCAATATTTTGGCTATGGCTGGGCATAATATTGAATTTTTGCCTGAAGCAAATATTAATACCGCAGATTTCTTATTAGATGGAATAACCTATGAGTTAAAATCTCCTTTTACAAATAAGCCCGATAAATTAGAGCGCAATATTAAGCGTGCACTGAAACAGTCTAAGAATATTATTTTTGATTCGTCTAGAATAAAGGGATTGAGAGATGATAAACTTAGATCTTTTTTAATAAAAAAGGCTCAAGAACAAAAGCAAATTGGTAATCTTATTTTTATTACCAGGCATGGCCAAATTATTGACATAACTTCTTTAATTTGATATCATAAAAGCAATGAAGTTCCAGCACGGGGCAGTATGCTCCTACCGCAGGAACTTCCTTTTTGTATACAAAAATACTCATATTTTACAGAATCATCATAAAAACTGTAAAATAGTATTAATATAATAAATATGAATGCAAATAATATTCTAGACTACCTCAAGGAAAATCAGAAACGAATCTCAAAAACTACTGAGATTACCGAGCTGGACGAGCTAGCTTTTGCGCGAATTTCTTATTTGCCATTTCATAAAATTAAAAGGCAGCTTGATTTAACTACACGAAATTTTAAAATTTCAGAAATCGCCGAGGCGATGAAGAGCCTATCAACTTCGGATTTTGCTTGGCCAGATGACGAGAAATTTATTCAATTACTAGGGGTAAGTCCACGCTTTCAGAATTTGAAAGTGGGATTTTTTGTGAGAAAAAATAATAAGCGGCTCGAAAAACAATTTTCTGCGGTGACGATTCAGATTAATTTCTTCACCATGTATGTTTCATTTTTCGGCACGGATGGGACGCTCTTCGGCTGGAAAGAAGATTTTAACATGTCGTTTCTGCCAGAGATTCCAGCTCAAAAAGAGGCACTAGAATACTTAAAAAATATTTCGCGTCGCTATTTTTACAAAAATTTTTACCTGGGTGGACATTCGAAGGGTGGTAATTTATCGATTTATTCGGCGATTATGGCGCCAGATCGACTGCAAAAAAGAATTTTGAAGGTTTTAAATTACGATGGTCCTGGACTAAGAGAGGAGCTACTTAATAAGGATACTGGCGCGATTAGGGTTTTACCAAAAATCGTAAGCTATATTCCAGAAGGTTCAGTGATTGGGCGACTTTTAGCTCATAAAGAAAAGGTGGTGGTAGTCAAAAGCCAGGCAAAAAATCTCTATCAGCATGATATTTACACCTGGGAAATTAAAGATAATCATTTCTGTCGCGCCAAAAATACAAAATTGAGCGACACTCTGAACAAGACCGTGGATGACTTTCTAGCCTCTGCCTCGCCAGAAGAATTAAGGTTTTTTGTGGATGGAATTTTTGAAGTTTTCGAAAAATCCGACGTAGAAGAGCCGGTGAGCTTGATGCGGAATTGGCAAAAATATGCGCCAAAACTCATGAAGAACTACCGAGAACTGCCAAAAGAGCGTCGCCAGAAAATTAACGAAGTTTGGCTTCTTTTCGGCAACTCCCTAGTGAAGAATTATTTCGCGGAAAACGAAATTTTGAAGAAGGCACGTCAAATTCTAGGAGGCAAGAATGCCTAGTCGTAACCACTTGCTTGACCAGCATTTTTTGAAAAATGTTCGATTAGCTCTAATGTTAATCGGCCACAGTAATCTGAAGCGCCGTGACACGGTGGTGGAAATTGGGGCAGGAAGTGGCGTGATTACCGCGGCACTAGCGAAAAAATGTGGCGAGGTTTTAGCTATCGAAAAGGATCCGGAGACTTTCAAGAAATTACAAAATAATATGAAGCAACAAAATCTCGAGAACGTGAAGTTAGTGCAGAGAGATTTTCGAGAAGTGAATTTCGATTTCACAAATTATAAGGTCTTTTCTAATCCGCCTTTTTCCCTGTCGGCGGAAGTTTTTTATAAACTTCTAAACCTCGAGAATCAAAACGGACAAATTATCGAAAAAGGCTTAAAAAATCCGCCAAGAGCCATTTACTTGATATTACAAAAACAATTAGCTTTGAAATTAATCCTCTCTGACCGGCATTACACGAGTCAATTGGGGTATATTTTGAATAAATATTACACGACAAAAATTCGCTATCCACTAAGGTCAACAGATTTTACGCCACCACCAAAGGTACCGATTGTCTTATTTGAGGCCAAAATTCGTCCGGAATTCAGCGAACTTGAATAAAAAAAGAGACCGTAGATTTGGTCTCTTT
>CALHIA010000089.1 GCA_938030585.1 uncultured Candidatus Saccharibacteria bacterium
AAATATGAAAATACATGAGATGAATCTGCAGCCAAAATATTTTGATTTCATTAAGGACGGGACTAAGCGAATCGAGCTTCGTCTTTATGACGAAAAGAGACAATCAATTCAGCTTGGGGATATTATTGAGTTTGAAAAATCGGATGACGAAAAATTCAAGGCAGAGGTGGTTGGCCTCTTGCGATATAATTCTTTTGCTGATTTGTTTGAAGATTTTGACATCTCTATTCTCGCGGATGCCTCTATGACAAAGCAAGAACTACTAGAGGTGCTTGGAGAATTTTATTCTGAAGAGAAGCAGGCGGAATTTGGAGTGATTGGGATTCGCATTAAACTAGTCTAAAGATAAATGGGGAATTTGAGGCGATTGTCATGAAAGTATATCTTGCATCTTATGCCATGATGACCATGGGGAAAATTAGCAAAAATGAAGGCGGTGTAACTGGAAAAAGAGCTGTCTTTATTCCTACTGCTGGGGACCCGTATGAGAATAAGGATTTTGTCGTAGCCGATAAAATTGCCCTACAAAAATATGGAATTGAAGTAACCGATTTAGATTTAAAAAATAAAACGGAAGAAGAGATTAATAAACCACTGGCCATGGCTGATATTTTATTAGTTGCTGGTGGAGATACTTTTTATTTGATGGAAAAATTGAAGGAAAGTGGCGCAGATAGGGCTATAAAAAATTTCATTAGCAGAGGCGGAATTTATATCGGGTCAAGTGCAGGGTCAATTGTTTGCTGTCCAACAATTGAGGGTGCAGAAAAATTTGACAATCCAAAATTAGCACCAAATTTAGAAAATTTTAATGGAATGGGGATTTTTAATGAAGTGGTTATTCCGCACACCCACAAAGAAAAATATTTCGAAAGAGTAAAAGAAGCCACAGAGAAACTTGCTTCTAAAGGTTTTAAAGTGCATCATTTAACAGATGACGATGTGCTGTTTTTCGATGGAATTAATTCTATCATGTTGTAGTTTGACTACTTTTATTATTCTCTAATATAGTCAGAATATTCTGGGGAGTAGGAGACGGTGTCTTGAATTTTTCCCGGGTCAAATAGACCAATTTCAACGTTATCTGATGGATGAAATTCAGTGGCAGAGTCTAATTCTAATTCATAAATAATGAAGATAAGTGGTCTATTCGCTGCAGCATCAATCATCTTGAAGATTTTGGGACCGGAAGTGATGATAAACTCGCCTACGCCAATTTCTTCAGTTAATTCCCTTTTTAGGGCTTCATCTATAGTCTCGTAATGCTCAATCCCGCCACCTGGCAAATCCCACTTCTTACCATCTTCTTTAACTAGGAGAATTTTTCCGTTAAAGTTGATTTTGGCCTTAACGGAAACTCGGTAGTAAGGGCTTTTGATTTGCATAGGTTTGACGCTCTTTTATTGGTAAAGTTTAGTATTCTTTTATTAGTAAGGTTTAGCGTTCTCTTATTAGTAAAGTTTAGCTTCCTTTGGCAACTTGCTACCTTCGAAAATATCCTTGAGATCTTCTTCTTCGAGGGTTTCTTTTTCGAGAAGCGCGTTGGCTACACGATCGAGAACTTCACGGTTAGCAAGCAAAACAGCTTCTGCACGCTTAGCGGCTTCATCAGTGAAAGCGCGCATTTCTTGATCAATGAGCTCAGCGGTTTTTTCAGAATATGGTTTGCCACTGGTGAGGGCGTAGTAAGACGATTCTTCAGATGGAAAAACTTGATTACGAGTCTTGGTACCGAGACCTTCGCGTAAAATCATATCCTTGCTGAGCTCGGCGATATGTTTCAAATCTGAAGAGGCACCAGTAGTGACACGATCTTCACCGAAGATGATTTTTTCCGCGATACGACCACCCATTGCACGAGCCATCACATCCTTGAGTTCGTAAATATTTTTGTAGCTACGATCTTCTGGCGGTAAGAACCAAGTGACACCACCGGTATGACCACGAGGAATAATGGTGATTTTATGCACTGGATCAGAATCTGGAAGGACGTGGCCAACTACGGCATGGCCAGCTTCGTGATAGGCGGTAAGCTTCTTTTCTTCGTCGTTCATCACCTTGGATTTACGTTCTGGACCAATCGCCACGCGTTCGAAAGCTTCGGTGAGATCCTTATTGGTGATTTCTTTGTGGCCAACTCTCGCAGCAGTGATGGCGGCTTCGTTGGCAATATTAGCTAGGTCTGCACCAGAGGAGCCGGCGGTTTTTTTGGCGAGAGATTCAAGATCAATAGATTCGACGGCTGGTTTGTTCTTGAAATGTACCTTCAAAATCTCGAGACGGTCCTTACGTTCTGGTAAAGCCACCTCAACATGACGGTCGAAACGACCTGGACGAAGTAGAGCCTTATCAAGCATATCGATACGGTTGGTCGCAGCAATCACGATGACGCCGGATTCATTATCAAAACCATCCATCTCAACGAGAATTTGGTTCAAAGTTTGCTCATCTTCACGACCGGCACCACCACGCGAATCGCGCTTGTGAGCTACAGCGTCAATTTCATCGATGAAGATAATACTTGGGGCATTTTTCTTAGCTTTACTAAAAAGGTCACGAACACGAGAAGCACCGACACCGACGAACATTTCAGCAAATTCAGAACCGGAAATACTAAAGAAAGGAACGTTGGCTTCACCTGCTACGGCACGCGCCATCAAAGTTTTACCAGTACCTGGATCGCCGGCGAGCAAGACGCCGCGAGGGATTTTGGCACCAAGTTTTTCGTATTTTTTAGGATTCTTGAGAAAATCGACAATTTCGGAAAGATCCTGCTTAGCAGCTTCGTTACCAGCGACATCATCGAATAAGACGCGCTTTTTATCTGGACCGTAAAGTTTGGCGCGAGATTTGCCAAAGCTCATACTTTCCTTATTCACACTTTGCGCTTGACCAAGCATACGACTAAAGAGGAAGACGGCAAGGACGATCGGAATGACAAAAGAGGCAATATTAAGAATAATACCGAGTAAATTTATATCGTCGGAATAGGTGATGTTTGGGTATTTTTTCAAACATTCGGCAGCATCGTTACCGGACTTATCGGTACATTTGACCATGAGACCCTGATCATAAAGAGTGCCAGCGCCATCCTTACGAGAATATTTTTTGGCTTTTTGATCTTTATAGGTGATAGTGAGGTTATTACCAGAGACGTTAATTTCCTGGATTTTGCCATTTTCTTGATTGGCTTCGGCGATGACCTCAGAAAGCGGAACTTCCTTATGAGCATTTTCACCATTACCGGTGACGTAATTCCAAAAAGCAAGCGATAAAATAATTAATAAGAAGGTAGAAAAGAGCGAGCGAAAGGTGTTCGAAGGGCCATTTTTCTTCGATTTGTTATTATTTGATTTCACAAATTTGATTTTAGGACGATTTGAATCAGTATTTGAATTATTCATATCTATAATTTTAACATATTTATTGCATAATTAACGGAAATGTGGTAGATTAAAAGAGTAGTGTTTCGGGGCGTGGCACAGTTGGTAGCGCGCGGCGTTTGGGACGCTGAGGTCGCAAGTTCGAGTCTTGTCGCCCCGACCACATCACGTATTGCGACTATTCGTATGGTCGTTTTTTATTTGTGTTTAGCTTAATCGAACTTGCGGAACGTCCCAAGGGGTAAACGCAAGTTCGAGTCTTGTCGCCCCGACCATTCCAGGAGGAAAAATAAAGAAAATTTATTTTCTTTATTTGACCGACGCAGAATGGAAAGATTTTGCGATAGCAAAAGATTACCATTCAAGTATTGCGACTATTTATATGGTCGTTTTTTTATTTGTATTTATTTTTCAGAATTTAAGTTCACGCAAATCATCCAAATCTATTCCGCGCTCTAAATATAACGATTTGATATCAGTAGTGATAATTTCATCTTCATCAAAACCTAGGAGTTCTGCGCAGTTTTTCACATCTTCAACTTTTTCAGATTCGATTTCGAGAATATAGCCAAGTTTTGGCCAATGATCAATCGATATTTTGGAGTCACCCAACAGGAATTCATCCCTGGTATTTTCTTGGTAGGTTTTATGCGTGAGACCGAGTTTTTCGAGGATTACCAAAGCCTCATTAAAATCACTTACAGTAACTTCCCTTTCGTTAGTGCCAGAAAGCGAGTCATCGACAATCTCTTTTACGGTTAAAGTCGTTTTCTTACCATCTGTTCGGAGTCTTCCCCAACGAGCATTGGATTTTGGAACTGAATCAAAAGTATATCTTTTGAAATTATAGAATCCTAGTGGTTTGGTGTTTAGTTCTAAGAGTTTATTTTTGGTCTCTTCTGGATTAATATTGATGATTCTACCTTCAATTTCTACACCCATAATTACTCCTTTTATAGATTTAGTATATCATCGATACACTGATGTGAATCATCTTCTATTTTGAGATTTTCGAAAAATTATTAGGCACAATAAATAATCGCGATGGTTTCGGCGACACGGAAACTAGCGACTTTGGCTTGATGGGATTTTAACCATTCATCGACTGCACGAGCGGAACCTGGTAACTCTGGATTGTTATAATCATGCACAATAATTACGCCACCTTGCGACATTTTGTCGGTAACGAGATGCAGGCTGGTTTTGATAGATTGATATAAATCACCGTCCAGAAAGGCATAGGAAATTTTTTCCGGTATATCATATATGATATCAAGATCGTCAAAAAAGGCCTTTTTAATTTTCGGTAATTTGAGTCCCATTTTCTTAAATTTTTCAATAACTTCGCGTTTGGTAACAAGTAATTCCCCGGCCTGAAAAGCATCGCCAGCTGCCGAATTGTCTTCGCGGGTTTTAGCAGGAAGCCCCTCAAAAGAATCATAGAGCCAGAGTATTTTTTGACTGGTCGAAGGGGTGTGATTTTCTGACTGGAGGGCGCCACCATGGCCCATCGATTCTAAAAGTTTTTGATAAAGTACAGAGGTATCAGCCTTATAACAACCGAATTCCACGACGTCACCTGGCACATTATTATTTAAGGTTTTTTTAAGCTCTTGCAAAAGAATTTCGGTTTCACGAGCGGTGACTTGCTGCATGTAATCCTGATTTTTGGAAGAATTTTTGACTTTCATTTGATGAATTTATTTTAGACTTTTCGACTGAATTTTATTTTAGAAAATTATTTTTTCGTAAGAAAAAGGCGAAAATTATGCCCCCGATACCTGCAGAAATTATATCACCCATGGTATCGCCGACACCTGGAGCATTGAGTTCTTGCATATGTCCGCCACAAAGCTGATCATAGGAAAATTCAAAACATTCCCAGGCGGCCGCGATAAAGAAAACAAAAGAAACAATGAAGAGAAAAGCGAAGGTGGTGGAGTATTTTTTAACTTTTATCTCGGAAGTACGTGAGGTGGAAGACGATTTTACGGCAGAATCCTTGCCGTCGTAGACATTATCGAGAATTTCTTTGGCGAGAAAAGCAGAAAATACGCCAGACAAAGTGTGGACGATTTTATCATAGCTCGGAGAACCAAAAATAATCAGAGTTTTATACCAATCAAGATCGATGCCAAGCACCATGGCGATAACTAAAAAGAAACTATAGGCAAGACGAAGCTTGGTAGAAGTATGAAGATTGATTTTTACGATTAGGTCTGGGATGAAAGGCAGGATAATTGTTACGAGATAACTTGGTAACTTATGCCAGGTCACCGGATCGATGAAGTGCATGATAGTGAGTGCGACACCAGAAAAGGCAATCAGAAACTTGATAATTAAATCTAGCTTAGCGAGATTGGAAGTTTTTTGGAATTGTTTAATAAATTTTTTCATAATGAACTCTTTAATTTGCTTTATTTTAGCATATATGTTGTAAATACAGAACACCCCGCTGGGGCGGGGTGTTATTTAGTGCCTTATGTATTTAGAGATTCGAGATTTTTAGCAGTCTTATTTGTCGACAACTTCACCTTCGACTGGTTCATCTGGGTTGGTTTTGCCAGCTTCTGGGTTAGCTTGGTCGGCAGAGTTAGCTTGGTAAAGTTTGGCACCGATTGGCATTACTTTATTAGCTAATTCTTTAGCCGCTTCTTCATATTTGGAAGCTTCAGCGTTAGTGTCTTTTAGGACTTCCTTAGCTTCTTCAACTGCCTTCTTGATGGTTTCTTTATCTTCATCAGAGATTTTATCCTTGAATTCATCAGGCATTTTTTCGTATTGATAGATAGCTTGTTCTAGGTGATTCTTAGCATCGATAGCTTCGCGCTTTTTCTTATCTTCATCAGCGTGGAGCTCGGCGTCTTTTTGAGCTTTTTCGATGTCTTCTTTGGACATGTTGCCAGAGTTTTGAATAGTAATACTCTGTTCCTTACCAGTTCCCTTGTCACGAGCAGTAACATTCAAGATACCGTTAGCATCGATATTGAAGGTAACTTCAATCTGAGGGACACCACGTGGAGCTGGAGCAATACCATCGAGTACGAAGCGACCGAGAGATTTGTTATCGGAAGCCATTTCGCGCTCACCCTGCAAGACGTGAATTTCTACCTGTGGCTGATTATCAGCAGCGGTGGAGAAAGTCTCAGATTTAGAGGTAGGAATAGTAGTATTACGGTCAATAAGCTTGGTGGAAACACCGCCCATAGTCTCAATACCGAGAGAGAGTGGGGTAACATCGAGCAAGAGAACATCCTTCACGTCGCCCTGAAGTACGCCACCTTGGATGGCAGCACCGACAGCCACGACTTCATCTGGGTTAACACCTTGCATAGGTTCTTTACCGAAGAGTTCCTTAACTTTTTCAACTACAGCTGGCATACGGGTCATACCACCAACCATCACGACCTCATTGATGTCGCTAGTGGAAAGTTTAGCATCCTTAAGCGCCTTATGAACTGGCTCAGCGAGACGTTCGATGAGTGGAGAGACTAGTTCTTCCATCTTTGAGCGAGTCAAAGTGTATTCAAAATGTTTTGGACCATCAGCATCGGCAGAGAGGAATGGAAGGTTAATTTCGGTTTCCTTAGCGGAAGAAAGTTCCTTCTTAGCCTTTTCAGCTTCATCTTTAATACGTTGCATGGCAGCAGCGTCTTTCTTAACATCGATACCAGATTCTTCTTTGAATTTATCACAGAGGAAGTTAACGATGAGGTTGTCAAAGTCTTCACCACCAAGGTGGGTATCACCGTTAGTAGAAAGCACTTCGAAGACGCCGTCACCTAATTCAAGGATGGAAACATCGAAGGTACCACCACCAAGGTCGAAGACCACGATTTTCTCTTCACTCTTCTTTTCAAGACCATAAGCGAGAGCGGCGGCAGTAGGTTCATTAATAATACGCTTAACTTCAAGACCGGCGATTTTACCAGCATCTTTGGTAGCTTGGCGCTGAGAGTCGTCGAAGTAGGCAGGAACGGTAATGATAGCTTCAGTAACTTTTTCACCAAGGAAGGCCTCAGCATCAGCCTTGATCTTGGAAAGAATCATGGCAGAGATTTCTTCTGGGGTGTATTCCTTGCCATCCATTTCAACAGCGACACCGTTACCTTTTTTAACAATCTTGTATGGCATAATATCGAGATCGCGTTGAACTTCTTTATCATCAAACTTACGACCAATCAAACGCTTAATACCATAGATGGTGTTCTTTGGGTTTGTAACACGTTGACGTTGGGCAACTTTACCAACGAGGCGATCACCTTTTTTAGTCACAGCCACAACAGATGGGGTAGTGCGGTCACCTTCAGCATTGGTAATAACTTCCGGCTTTCCGGCTACCATGTAGGCGAAAGCAGAGTTAGTTGTACCAAGGTCAATACCAATAATTTTACTCATAAATACTCCTTGTTTATTATTTTTGGCACTTTAGCGGTTATTCTGCTAATTTGTCTTAAGTATAGCCAATTAGCACTCTAATGTCAAGACTGCTAATTATTAAATTAACAGGGGTGGATGAGAAAAATTAAAAAGATTTTTGAGATTTTTGCCTATTTTTTGATGAAAATTTTCTTCACAAATTCGATTAATTCAACTCGGAATTGGAAGAGTAGAAGACCGATGCCAGCTACCGAAGAGCCGATAATTGCCGTAGAACCATTAAATTGTTTAGGTGTTTTTTCAGGGTCGCCAGTTTTTGGCACCTCAAGCTTATCGGTAGCACCAGTATTAGCCTTTTGCTTGCGACAGCGATGCGTCTCAGGATTACGTTCATACCCCTCTTTGCAAGGTGCAGGAGTTTTTTCGTCTTTCGAGTCAATCTTCTTACAACGGTTAGTAGCTGGATTTAATTCCTTGCCTTCACCACAAGTTTTAGGGGCCTTTGATACTGGAATTTTTACGCAACGGCCACTCTTTGGGCTGATTGTTTTACCCACTTCGCATGGTTTCTTTGCATTTCCTGCAGGACTAATCTTTTTACAACGATGCGTCTGAGGGTTAAGGTAATAGCCTGTCTTGCAGATCTTTGGTTGATTTTCATGAGAATTCTCCTTATTACAGCGATGAGTGTTTTGATTTAAATAATATCCGGGCTTGCATTGCTTTGATGTATTTGGTTTTGGCGTGGCGATTTTATTACAACGATGAGTTTCTTGATTTCTTACATAGCCAGACTT
>CALHIA010000090.1 GCA_938030585.1 uncultured Candidatus Saccharibacteria bacterium
GGGTAAAGATTTTAATACCTCCAAGGCTGCTCCGACTAACTATGCCCAGAATATTAATTCGCAAATCTTTAATGATCAATTATTACTTCGCGGTGGGAATGGCTCCTATGTGCCGAATCCAGCCTATGCTGATCTCTCTTGGCTCCGGATTGACCGTGGTGCCGCCCAGCCAGGTTATTTCACTGCCAAGTAATTTGACAATCTCGTTATCTTCGCTATAATAGAAACATATACTTTTAATATCCGGCCGCAAGGTCGGATATTTTAGACTAAAAGAAAGGAAAATATGGAAGGTTTAGACCTTAAACAGATGTCTCAGATGGTGAAAGTTATCGCCGAAGAGAAGAATCTCCCAGAAGAAACTGTTTTGAGTATTATTGAAACTGCTATTGCCGCCGCTTGGCGTAAGGAAGAGGGCGAAAAGGATATGAACGTCCGCGCCGTCCTCAATCGCGAAACCGGTAGCGCTACGGTCTTCATCGCTAAGGAAGTTATCGAAGATGGCTTAGCTTATAATCCAGCTACTGAAATTCCAGAAGGCGAAGCTGAAGGAAAAACCATCGGTGAAACTTTCGAAGAATCTCACCCTGTTACTAAATTTGGTCGTGTCGCCTCGATGACCGCCAAGCAAGTAATCATGCAACGTCTCCGCGAAGCTGAGCACGAAGCCATCCTTTCCATCTTTGAAGATAAAATTGGTAGCATTATGACTGGTATGGTGGCTCGCGTGGATCGTAATATTGTCCGTATCGATTTTGGCCGCACTACTGGTATCATGCTTAAATCCGACCAGATTGACGGTGAATATTATCAAGTTGGTTCCCGTATTAAGGTTTTGATTAAGACGATTGAGCGCAATGAACGTGGTGCCCAGCTTTTGGTCAGCCGCAGTTCTGCCGATTTTATCAAACAGCTCTTCATGCAGGAAGTTCCTGAAATTGAAACTGGTGTTGTCGAAATTCGTGCCATCGCTCGTGAGGCAGGCCGTCGCACCAAGATTGCCGTCACTAGTACGGTTCCAGGTGTTGACCCGGTCGGCACCTTCGTCGGTGGCCGTGGTGTGCGTGTCCAAGCCGTGATGAATGAAATTGGTGATCGCGAAAAAATCGACATCATCAACTGGAGCGAAAATCTTTCTGAATTTATCCGTGAAGCTTTGAGTCCTGCTGAAATTACTCGTGTCGAAATCGAAGATAAGCGCGCCAAGGTCTTTGTTACCGAAGATCAGCAATCTGTCGCAATTGGTCGTCAGGGTCAAAACGTCCGTCTTGCTTCTATGCTCACTGGTATTGAGTTAGATATTGAACTCGCCGAAGCACCAAAGAAGAAAAAGCGCGCTAATGTGGAAGATTCTCTACTCTCTGCCTTGCAGGAAAATGAGTCCGAAGCTGAAACCGTAGTCGCAGAAGAAGCTACCGAAGCTGCTGAAGCTGAAAATGCTGCAGAGTCTGAAGAAGCTACTGACGCTGAATAAAAACCTAACAGGTTTTAACTAAAAAGACCCCATTCGGGGGTCTTTTTTATGCTCTAGAAATAAACTTACTATTTTAAAACCCTAGAGTCTAAGAAAAGCTTTAAATAAAAAAATAAACCCCGTAGGGTTTATTTTTTAGCGAACTTCTACGCGGACGCGTGGTAATGAGCGACCAGAGAAGTGGGTTTTCTTGGTTTTCACAAAAGTGACAACACCATCTTTTGCAGCATGAATGGTGAAATTGCGGGACATGTAAGTACCTTCACCAGCAATTTTGGTGCTTCCGGTTTGGCGAACTAAAACTTCACCGTTGCGGACTTTTTGGCCACCAAAACGCTTCACGCCAAGACGTTGACCAGCATTGTTGTGGATATTTTTCGCGGTACCACCGGCTTTAACATGTGACATTTTTTGCCTTACTCTTTCTTAATACTATTATTTCTCGAGCCACAATCTGCCCTTCACGATAATAAATCATGTCAGGCTGACTCAAGCCTTGAAACTTTGCTAAATTATAACCCATATCTGTAATTTCGTCAATAATTGAAAGCCTTGAGTAGTGACCATCTTCGCGCAGCCAAGCAGGCACCGCGATTACCACAGGGGTATCATCCTCAATCTGCTTCGCGAGGTTCTTTAAAAAGCCGAGAATAATCCGCTTGCAGTTCTGTTTTTCATCTTTTAGTTTAATCTCTACTGGGGGTTTTGACATTGGCGAACCGAGGAAACACTCACAAGCCACTAGGCCAATTTCTGAAGTCTTCGGCCAGACGAAATCCGTCGCATCGCCAGTATAGATAGAGTCTAAGAATTGATTTTTTTGTTCCACTAACTCAGGTTTGATCTTGAAGAAGCGGGCTTTTTTCTCGAGCAACCAGTCTAAATTCTTCTGAGTGTATTCCATCATGCGTGGATTTAAGTCACTACCGACCACTGGTTGACCTAAAATTAGGGCTTCCTGCAGTACTACGCCGGTACCACAGAATGGGTCGAGTACTTTTTTCGACTCGTCAATCTCACCACCCAGATTAATTAAGGTCTGTGCGAGTTTCGGTGGCAACATTCCCACCTTAGCGTCCCTCGCTGGGCGCATCTGATCGCGTTCACGATATTTATCGATATTTTGTACACCCAGGCTCAGATAGGTTTCCGAACCCACCAAAATCACTTCTTCAGACCCCGGTTTTTCGCCTAAATTATTATGAAAGGCTGTGGCCGAAGAAATTTCTGGACCACGTGCTTCCACTACGCGCACATTGCGTCCGAGCTTTTTGAGTAGACTCTTCAGCTCCATCGCCTTGCGACGCACTAAATTCTCGACCGCAGACTTTTTATTTTTATGATTCGAATTCAAAGCGTAACTCGAAACTCCGATCGTAATCTTACCTTCAGGTTTTTTGGCATTAATCGCCTCGGCAAGTTCACGGAAATTACCAGAAAAAATTTGACCCAGCTTAATCGAGCCACCCAGCCGATCAATCGAGGCTGTCTTATTAGTTTCAAAAACCGCGAGTTCTGGCCCGATCAGTTTGGCATTTGAGTCGTAAATCGCTTGGATTTCCGCCAAAGATATTTTCGGAAGTCGTCCCAGCACTGCAATATATTTCATAATCTTATTTTATCATGTATAATAAAAAAGCTATGTTTAAAAAGATTCTCAGTATTGTCACGTTATTATTAGTCGGTGTTGTTGTTTATGGCGCTCGTAATGAAATTGTTTCGGCCTTCCAATGTATTTTTGGTGGCCAATGTATGGATGGTTCGCACTTCTCCATAAATTTCTGGATTGTTCTACTTTTGATTCCAGAACAACTCTTCATGTATTATAGTGCTGGTAAAATTTTCTTCTCCTATATGGCAGGGAAAGCTAAATCTCAGAAAAATATCACCAGGATTTCCGCTGGTAAATCTACTAAATCTGAAAAATCTAAATCTGAAAAAACCGATACTAATGCCGATGCCGATGTAAAAGCTTTCGAAAAGCTCACCACCTGGCAGCTTGCACGTATTTCCTTCGAATTAAACTTCGTTAATCACGCCATTCCTTCCGGCGGCGTCTCTGGTCTTGGTTACATTACTTGGCGCTTAAAGAATTTTGGCGCTACCGCTGGTCAGGTTAGCTTCATGTATCTCTTGCGCTACGTGATCACTATTCTCGCTAATCAAACTCAAACTATCTTGGCGATTATTTTCTTATTAGTGACAAATAGTGTGCCAAATACCGCACTTTGGATGGTCGGGGCTGTAGCTGCCATGAGTGTCGGGGTGATTCTTGGTATTGTTTTGATGATTGTGATTGTCTCGAATCGTAAACTTATCGACTTTACTGCCAAAAAGGTGGCGGCCATTATTAATGGATTAGTTCGTACTGTCACTTTTGGTAAGAAAAAGCAAATTATTGAGACTAAGAAAGTTCAAAAATACTTCTTGGATCTTCATGAAGATTTCCTTACCGCCAAGCGCGACAAGAAAATCTTGGTCGGTCCAGTGCTTTGGGGTTTCCTTTATAATTTCCTCGAAATTGCGACTTATGAAATTGTCGCCATTGCTATTGGTCACCCAGAAATCTTCCCACAAATCATGGTTGCAGAAGCTCTCGGCTCTGTCGTCGGTGCGGTTCTTCCTACCCCTGGTGGTGTCGGTGGCTATGAGGGTTCCATGGTTGCCGTGATGACCGTACTTGGTAGTGATCTCGCAGTTGCCAGTACCACAGTCCTTGTCACTCGTATGATTGTCTTGCTTAATACTATCGTTTCTGGCTATGGTTTTTACCAAAATGCTATCTCCAAGATTGGTAAAGAAGAGAAACAAAAAATCTTCGAAGGGGAATCTGCGGAGTAATGGCAGAATCGCCAAAATATTCCGTCTCTGATTTTATTGCTGTCGCCAACCACGCCTTAGATTATACTTTTCCGGATTGTGTAGTCTATGGCGAGGTGGCGAATTTTAATGTCAACCAAAATCGTTGGATTTTCTTCGATCTCAAAGACCAAGAGTCGGTGATTAGTTGTTTTATGGTCGCCTCGAGTCTCCGCACTCCTATCGAAAACGGTATGAAAATTGCGGTTCAGGCCACCCCGAAGATTTTTAATCGCTCTGGTCGTTTCACTTTGACGATTAAGCAATATGCCTTGATCGGTGAGGGGAACATTAAAAAAGCCTACGAACTTCTCAAAGCCAAGCTTACCAAAGAAGGTCTCTTTGATCCGGCCAGAAAACGAGGTATTCCAACTAATCTCGAGCGTATCGGCGTGATTTCCTCTACTCAGGCGGCCGGCTATGCCGACTTTATTAAAATTATTAATGCTCGTTGGGGCGGCCTAGAAATTCGCGTGGCTAATACCAAAGTTCAGGGTCTTGGTGCGGCTGATCAGGTGATTCGGGCCTTGGAATTTTTTAACCAAGAAAATAAAGTCCAGATTGTTGCCATTATTCGTGGCGGTGGCTCGAAGGAAGATCTCGCCTGTTTTGACGATGAAAAACTTGTTCGCGCTATTGCGGCTAGTAAAATTCCCGTGATTACTGGAATCGGTCACGAGATTGACACCTCGCTAGCAGATCTCGCCGCCGATATTGTAGCTTCTACACCCAGCAATACCGCCGAAATGTTATCCAAGGACAAGAAACTCGAAATTGCCAATCTCTACCATCTGCTCTCTCGAGCTAAGTTTCAAATCGAACGTAGCTTCGATACGCCAAGACTTGAAAATAAGCGCAACCTTCTTCGTGTTAAACAGCAGATTTTAAATCAAATTCTTCGTGAATTAAATCAGTTAAAATCTACCCAAAAAGTCATCGAAAACCTCAATCCCGAAACCATTCTGAAAAAAGGCTATGCCATCCTCAAAGGTGAGTTAAAAATTGATTCCGAAATTTCGCTAGAAACCCTCGACTCTGAAATCTCCGCTCGTGTTACAAAAATTAAATCTAAAGAAAGGAAAGCTCATGACTAAAAAATCCGTTGGCGCTAAGATCGAACAACTTAATCAAAATCTCGAATGGTTTTACGGCGATGAATTCAAACTCGAAGAAGCTGCCAAGAAATACCAAGAGGCCGCCGAACTAGCCAAAGATATTGAAAAGGAGCTCGAAACCTTAAAGAATCAAATCGAAGTCATCTCAAAAGATTTTAGCATCGAATAAAACTTTCAAAATCAGTCATCAAAATCCTTAAGCTAACTTGTAAAAAACCCAATTCCTAGTAAAATATAATTATGGATAATTCAAACAACAATCCTTTTCTTGCATCGAATCAATTTAATCAATCTGGTCAAACTCCAGCTAATTTCGGTGCTAATAACCCTTCAGGAAATAACCCATTCGCTCAGGCTAACCCAGTCTCTTCGATGAATAATTCAACCCCTGCTAATCCAGTGACTTCTGAAGCTCCAGTGACCTCTGCTAATCCAGTGGCTTCTGAAGCTCCAGCGACCTCTGCGAACTCTGGTGATATTTATCAAAATCTCTATCAAAGTCCATTCACTCCTGGCATGCCAGCCGCGAATCCTCTAAACAAAAATTATGCCGACATGACTGGCGAAGAACGCAAGGAAGCTAGTCGTATCGCTAAGGCTAAGAACCGCATTGATCTTATGAAAACCGTGGGTCTTATCGTAGTATCTCTTCTCGCAGTACTTTTTATTGGTCTCTTTATTTGGATGTGGGTGAAGTGGAATGACGCCAGTACTAATGTGAAGGGTAAGGTCGATGTCGCTGTAGCGGAAGCTAAAAATGAACTTCAGACCAAGCTCGAATCCGAATTTGAAGAGAAAGAAAAATATCCTTATAAAGTCTTCACCGGTCCAACTGATCTTGGTGAACTTAGCTTTGAATATCCAAAAACTTGGAGTCTTTATGTCCAAAGCAATGCTAGTCGTGGTGGCGACTATGCTGCCTACCTCAACCCAGGTCAGGTCAATGTGGTCCAAGATGATACCGTGATGGCACTCCGCGTCAGTATTAAGGGTACTCTTTTCGACCAGGCGATTAGTGATTTTGCCGAAAAAGTCCGTTCTGGTGATATGACGCTTTCCACCACCGTCGTGAATGGTAATAATGTCAACGTCTATACCGGCAAGATGGATAACGAATATCAGGGGATTATCTGTGTCTTCAAGCTTCGCGACAAGACTGTCATGCTTCAAACCGATTCCACCAGTGTCTTCAGTGATGACTTTTATCGTATTCTCAAAACCGTGAAATTTAATAGCTAAATTTATCCGAAAAACCTGCAACCCCCGCACCATTTTGCGGGGGATTGTTCAAGCATTTTGCCTGAAAAATGGGTGCTATAATTAATTTATGAATAGTGAGGTAAATGGTATTTTCGTGGTTGCGCATGACTTAAAAAGTCCCCTCACTCTTATGCGTCAAATGGCCCTCGCGATGGATTTTCAAAAGGATAGTACTGCCGAACTCGAAAAATCGCGCAATAAAATTATTCGCATTTCCGAACGCGCCATGCGTCAGGTTAATGATCTTACTAAAATTGCCCGCCTCGAAGAAGGTTTATTTACCTTAGAGCCAGTTTCCATTCGTGCCGTCTGCGACGATGTAATTTCTGAGCTTGAACAACTTTTCGCCCTCAATCAGCGCAAACTTCGTTTCGAGTACCGCAACAAAGCTCGTCTGGTGATTGGTAATTACGATTTGATTTTTAGTGTCATTTATAATTTTTGTGCCAATGCGATGTACTATTCCACGGTCGAAACCGAATCTTGCTTAATTATTTCTGACAAAAAAGACAAGATTGTGGTCGATGTTAGGGACTTCGGTCCGAGCCTCCCCACTACGGTTTGGCGTCAAATCAAGGCTGGTCTCACTGCGCCTACCAGCATTTCGATGCGTCCCGGCAGTTCTGGCTTAGGTCTTTATATCGCTTCGAAATTTGCTAAATATCTTAACGCGGAAGTCTCCGCCGTGCGTCACCGCGACGGTACGAGTTTTCAGGTAATTTTACCAGTCTCACACCAGGCAATTTTACCGATGTTTGATTAGGAGAAAAATGAGCCAGCAATCTAAAAAATCATCATCCAAAATTACACAATCAAAGACCCCGTTACTGGAAACTATGCAGCCTAAGACCCCGCGCCCAATTTTTATTATCGAAGACGACCCAGACTTTGCAGAAATTTACCAAAAACACCTAAAGCGTAATTTTCCAGAAAATCCAGTGCAGATTTTCTATAATGCGATTGAGGCTAATGCGGCCTTTTCGGAGCTTCGCGAGGAAGAGCTGCCGTCCTTGATTATTTTAGACGTTTTGCTCACTGGTCCGGACGGCTTCACTTTATTAAATGAACTCCTCTCGTATCCAGAAACTAGTCAAATCCCGGTACTTTTGATTTCTTCATTAAATCTCGGTCAAATGTCCCTGCAAGCTTATAATGTTCGTGCGATTTTAAATAAGGAAACTTTTACGCCAGATGATTTTGTGGCAAAGATTAAAGATATTCTATCTCCAGTCACAAAAACCTCATTAGCTAATCATCTAGAAACCACCGAAGCTTCCAATGAAGAATCAATTCCAGGCCGCACCCTTCGAGTCAAGGAGAGGAATTATGCCTGATTTGCGTACTGAGGCGATTGTGCTCTCGCGTGTCAAATATCAAGAGTCCGACCGCATTCTCACGCTGCTGACTCCAGAAGGTCGCTTTTCGGCTATTGCGCGCGGCGTACGTAAGGAACGCTCTAAATTAGCTGGCAGTATTGAACCTTTCACGGTTTCCGACGTGGTCCTGCATTTTAAATCGCAAAACACCGATTCAGGCAGCCTCGCAATTCTGACTTCTGCCACTATGTTGAAGTTTTATCAAAATATCATTACCGATCTCGATACTTTAACTATCGCTTCGAATTTTCTTAAAGTTATTAATCGTCTGACCAACGACGCTGATTCTAAGGAATATTTTCAGCTTCTAAAAAATGTCCTTTCGGCACTAAACACAGCGGAAAAATATCAAATTCCACTCGTTGAGACGCATTTTTATCTTAATCTCGCCTTTATTTCTGGCGAAATGATCAATCTCGCTACCGATTCGAATGGCGACCGACTCACTCTTGACGGTTCTTATAATTGGCATAGCTTTGACCGCTGCTTTGTGCTCGCGGCAGACGGCGCCGGAGAATTTAATGCCGATACAATCAAAATTCTGCGTCTTATGACGTCCATGCCGGTCGCCACTATTTTAAAAATTAAAGACATTCACACTCACCTCGATGCACTGAATATTATTTTGCGCACCCTGCGTGAAATGTTCTAACGCCCAGAGGTCACCGCTCTAATTTTGTGGTATAATAAAGAAAAACTAACCAGGAGTGTTTATGGCAAAATTAGAAGATATTGTCAGCTTATGTAAACGTAGAGGATTTATTTTCCAAGGCTCCGATGTCTATGGCGGTATGGCTGGTACCTGGGATTTTGGTTCACTCGGCGTTAGTTTAAAGAAAAAGCTCAAAGATCTTTGGTGGCAATATTGGGTGGAAAATCGTAATGATATGTACGGTGTCGATGCTGCTATTATTATGAACCCACGTACCTGGGTCGCCTCCGGTCACGCCGCCACTTTTTCCGATCCTTTGGTCGAATGTAAATCTTGTCATGGTCGTTTTCGTGCCGATAAATTAGCTAAAACTGCCGAAGGTCATGACCTCTCTACTGAAATCACTGGCGAAGAACTGATTAAAGCCGGCATCAAATGTCCTACTTGTGGCAAGATTGAATGGGGTGAAGTTAAACCATTTAATATGATGTTCCAGACCCACGTCGGTGCCGTGTCAGATAATAGCTCGATCGCCTATCTTCGTCCAGAGACCGCCCAAGGTATTTTCACGAATTATAAGAACGTGGTCGATACAATTTATCCAGACCTGCCATTCGGTCTAGCTCAACAGGGAAAAGCCTTCCGTAATGAAATTTCTCCACGCGATTTTATTTTCCGTTGCCGCGAGCTCGAACAGATGGAAATCGAATATTTTGTCAATCCAAAAGATTGGGAACGCATTTTCGATGAACTTCTCGCTGATGTGCATGACTTCCTGGAGAATGTTGTGAAACTTCCAGCTGATAAAATTCATGAATACGACGTTCCAGCCGCTGACCGTGCCCACTACTCTAAGCGTACTATTGATCTTGAATTTGATTACCCAATCGGCTGCGAAGAATTGATGGGCATCGCTTATCGTACCGACTTTGATCTTGGTAACATCGAGCGTGAATCGAAGAAAAGTATGGTTTATCGCGATAAGCGCACTGGTGAAACTTTTGTACCTCACGTCATCGAGCCATCTTTCGGTGTCGAACGTTTGATCATGGCTGTACTTTCGAATGCTTATCACGAAGACGAAACTAGTGGCGAAAAGCGTATCGTTTTGCAGCTCCCAGAACATCTTGCCCCATATCGTTTCTGCGTTTCGCCTTTGCTTAAGAATAAGCCAGAACTAGTGGAAAAAGCTAAGTCTGTCTATGCTAAACTTCGTGAGAAGTATGGCAATGTCACTTGGGATGATTCTGGTAATATCGGTAAGCGTTATCACAAGCAGGATGAAATCGGTACGCCAAAATGTGTGGTTGTCGACTTCGATACCCTTGAAGACGACACTGTGACTGTGCGTGATCGCGACACTATGGCTCAAACTCGCGTCAAAATTTCAGATCTCTAAAATAAAAAGAGGTAAAATAAAAAAGGAGACCATTTTGTGAAAAAAATGATCTTATCGACAGTTGCGCTTTTGACGATTGTTTCACTAGCTGCTTGTTCAAACAAACAAGACACAAAGAAGGAAACTTCAAATAGTCAATCAGCTACTAAAGT
>CALHIA010000091.1 GCA_938030585.1 uncultured Candidatus Saccharibacteria bacterium
CTTTAAGACTCTCGCTGCTACTGGAATTAATCTAATTCATCGCACTACTCTAAAACCTATCGCGAAAAAATCTCTTAAGCCGGATTATCAGAACACTGAAATCAAAAATCTCGCCCCCACCATCGCTCGTCGTCAAATGTGGCAAATGATGGTCCGCCAAGCCAACCTCGCTGACCAGGTAATTACCCCCTCCGCACATTTTGCCAAAAAACTTCAACTCTTTGGTGTCACACACCCAATTTCCGTCATTTCAAACGGTATCGCCGATCAAGAAATGACAAATTTCACACCACAAGTCCGTTCCTATCAGAGAAGCGAGCCTCTGCGCATCCTCTGGTTTTCTCGTCTTTCGAAAGAGAAGCGTATCTTACCATTTTTAGAATCACTCAAACTCGCCCAGGAACTTGAGCCTAATTTTCGTTTTATTTTTACCATTATCGGTGATGGCAACCAAATGTCTAAGGTACAAAAATTTTGCAAAAAACATTTCGATGAGGCATCCATTAAAATTTTCGGCACCATCCCACACCAAGAAATCCTTCAAAAATACACAAAAGACCAACATCTTTCTATTATTAATTCTTACCAATTTGATACCCAAGGCCTCACTATTTTAGAAGCCGCCGCTTGCAATCTTCCGGTTATCTACGCCGATCCTGACATGTCCGAAATCGTACCAAATCATGGCGGTCTCTGCGCCAAATCTCCAAATCCTTGCGCCATGACAGAACTTTTACTCAAAATTTATCACCAACCAGAACTTATTCAAAAACTCAGCCAAAACCTCGCCGCTAGCGAAAAGACCTATCTTCAATCTCAACAGATCGAAAAGTTACTCAAACTATACCGTCAATTATCTTAATACTTCATCTTAAGCTACCCTCAAAAATACACATCCAGATTTCACCACTACCCCCATTTTCTATTGAATTTTTAGAAAAATATGTAATAATTAGCCTAATAGAGGATGCACCTCTATTCTTGGACTTCAAAAATCCAAGCCCCACCCTACAGAAATACCTAAAACGTATTTCTCGTACCTTAAAAAGGAGATAGTTATGAGTGAAATTAAAAGTATACTCAGTGCTCAAACAAGTCTTAAGGAGAAGACCTCTGGAAGCATCTCAAGTGCAGAATCTGTAGCTTATCTTTCCACTGAGCCCAAGGAAAAATATTACGTTATCGATACGAATATTATTATCGATAACCCCGATATTATCCCCACCAAACGCGGATTTAAGAAATTAGCTATTCAAAATATCGACCTGAAAAACTCATGCATCGTTGTACCTGATACTGTACTTCATGAATTAAAAAGCTTCCGCCACGAGTCTTCTGAACGCAGCTTCATTGCCGGTAAGGTTTTAAGTCGTATCGACGAGCTCGTGCAATCGGTTCTAGCCGATGAATCTTCCAAACTTGGTCGCGATCCAATTTTTTACATTGGTAATCAAATTGCCTTCGAAAATTGCAGCCGTGCTTTCATGATTATTAAAAGCACCGAATCTGCCGTGGTTTCTTGGGATTTTGAACCCGTCAATATGGATGAGCAAATCTTTCTACAGACTCTCGATTTAGCTCGCTGCCTCAAAGAAGGCAAACAAGCCAAAAATGAACCAGAAGCTCTGAACAAAAAGATTCGTTTAGTAACCAATGATAAGGAAATGCGTATTTGTGCCGTGGCGCATAACATCAAAAGCCTACCACTGGAAACCGACCCCAAGTTTAAGTTCACTGGCCGACGCAAATGCGTCATTCCACCCGACCTCTATAATAATTTCATGCAAAAAGGTGGTTTTATCACCTTAGAGGAATGGGAAGCACGCATGCCGAATGAACCGCTCTTGACCCCCAATGAATTCATCGAATTCAGCTGTGAAGACGGTTCCAATTACGAAGATGTCAATTACAGCAAAGGAAAGTTCTGGAATATTGGACGCTTAGATGTTAGTGGAGATGAAGATAAAATCGTCCATCTCAACAACCTCTTAAACGGAAAACTCAAACCCTTCCTTGAGCCCTTATCGCCAGGACAAGCTATGTATTTAGATGCCATTTATAATAAAGACATCAAATTCATCCTTGCCTCTGGTGCGACTGGCAGCGGTAAAACCTATATACCTACCGTTGAAGGAATGTATCAAGTTCAAAAAGGAATATACGATGTAATCCCCGTAATTGCATCCATGTCCATCGGTGATGATGGTGTAGGTACGTTGCCTGGCGGAGTTAAGGAAAAGTTGTCCATCAAATCTGGAAATATCCTCAGCGCCCTAATCAGTTACCATAAGGCCTACCCAGACGACCCATGTAACCCAAAAGTCATAGATGATGACACCGAGCAATCTCTCATGCATCAGGCTTTTATTCATAAGAAAAATTGGTCTCTGCAGGAAGAAGATGACGATGGATACTCCATCTACAACGAAGAGAAAACTTTTACTTACAGTAGTGGCAAAAAGCGTAAACAACAGAGTAAAAAGGACAACAAGGATAAGCACTTCAATAAGCCTGTAACCAGCTCTCAGCGAACTGCCCAGGATATTATCGAAGAAAAGGCCGAGTTATCTTTCGATAGGTCTTTTAGGTCTGAACCTCTTTTCTATATTAGAGGTAAAAACTACATGGACAAATTCATTATTGTAGACGAAGCTCAGAGTATGCGTAATGAAGAAATTAAAAGCATCATCACTCGGTTAGCTCAAGGCTCTAAGATGATTTTCACCGGAGATGAATCTCAGCCTCACCCTAGCGCGCAAAATATCAACCAAAATCATAATGGTATTTTATTTACCCGTCGCGCACTCAGAGGTGTTTCCGGCGCTGCTCAAATTCCCATGGATGAAGATGATATTGTAAGAAGCAGCATAATTAGAGAGATCCTAGAAAATATCAGATCAGGCGAATCAGATCTGTTTAATAACGAAGACG
>CALHIA010000092.1 GCA_938030585.1 uncultured Candidatus Saccharibacteria bacterium
TTTGCGCGAAGATTCACGTTTAAGTCTACGCATATTTACGAATGCATCTCCTTAATAATCATTGCACACGACCTAGCCCCCACCAGCCACCGAGTGACTAAAAAGTGCAATAGACATTATTTTATCAAATATTTTATTTTTGGCAAATTTTAGGCATTGACAAGCACTTTGAAGACGCTTATGGCTATTGACAAATATAGCTAAATTATTGTTTTATATTTATTTTCTGGATTAAATATGATATAAATTAGGCATGGATGAGATTAACCTCGGAGAAATGTTTGCCTATTTTAAGGCTAAGCTCCATATTCTACTGATAATTTTTGCCCTAATTTTTGGATTAGGATCTTTTTATGTATTTTTCATGCAAAAACCAAAATACGAAGCAACTGCTACGGTGATTGTAAGCTCAGATAAATCAAATGCGAATCTGCCGGGTGAAGTTGCAACCAATAAAAACCTGATTGATACTTACACGCAAGTAGTTAAATCACATCGCGTGCTTGATAAAGTTAAAAGTGATATTAACATCGAAAAGTCCTATGATGAAATGCTAAAAATGATCGATGTTTCTGCGATTAAAGGTACAGAAATTATTAATATCACTACGACCGATCGCGATGCCGAGTTTGCCACAAAAATGACCAATAAAATTGCAGATCATTTCGTAAAGGAAATCGCCAAGATTTATAACGACCGCAATATTAATGTGCTCGACTCAGCAGTCACCCCGACTGAACCGGCTAATATTAAGATTGTGCGCCAAGAAATTATAGCTTTTGCGGCAGGTCTAATCGTCAGTGTTTCAATTCTCTTCTTAGTATTTTATTTTGACCGCTCAGTGAAGACGAGCGAACAAGTCGAAAGTCAGTTGCATTTGCCAGTAATTGGTAAAATCCACATGATTGATGCGGAAAAAGAACGTCTGAAACGCCGTCAGCGCGCCTTAGCTTTGAAGGCGAAGAAGGAAGCCAAAGAAGATGACTCGGCAGAAAATGCAGAAGATAACGAGGAAACTTTCGAAGAAATTTCTGAAGAAGATTTAAGTAGTGAATTAATTTTGAAAAATAATCCAAAATCTATTATCAGTGAAGATTTCCGTACCGTACGTACCAGCCTGGATTTTAGCTTAGTTGGCAAAAACAATAATTCCCTCGTACTAACCAGTACCGCACCAAATGAAGGTAAAAGTTTCGTTTCCGCGAACCTGGCAATCGCTTTTGCTAATACTGGTAAAAAAGTACTTTTAGTCGATGCCGACATGCGCCTGGGTCGTCAACACGAAATTTTCGAGCTCTCTAACCAAGCTGGCCTCTCGAATCTACTAGTCGAAACCGCCGGCGACCGTCTACGTAAATACGTTCAGAAGACAGATATCGAAAATCTTTCCGTAGTCACTCGTGGTGTAACCCCACCGAACCCAGCAGAGCTAATCGACTCGAAGCAGATGGAAAAATTCATTGCCACAGTAAAATCAAAATATGATTATGTCATTATCGACTCGGCTCCGGTCTATAACTTGGCTGACTCTCTAATTATCTCCAAGAAGGCCGATCGTACCATGATTGTTTGCCGTGTAAACAAAACTAATATCGATCACGTAAAAGATGGCTTGAAATCTCTCCAAGCAATCGATGCCAATGTGGCCGGCGTGATTCTCAACCAAATCCCTCTAGAAAAACGTACGGGATATTATAATCAATATTATCTATAAATATAAAACCAGGAGGTGGCATGATTGACACGCATCTGCATATTTTGCCAGGAATCGATGACGGCAGTCGTGATTTTTCGGAAAGTATTGCGATGGCCAAAAAACTTGTCGCGCTCGGATTCACCGGTGGCTTTACTACTTCCCACTTTATTCCGAATAGTGATCAGCTCGCGGATAATAAAACCAAGGCGCGTCTGCGTAAAGAATTACAAGCACAACTAGATGAGTTGAGGATTCAATTCAAACTTTACCCTGGTAATGAAATTTATGTGGATCCAGAAATGGTGAAATATATGCAAGAAGATCAGGTATCACTACTGGGTGAAACCACTAAACTAAGCGTAGATGCAGCGAAAAATAAAAAGAAGAAACATTATGTGCTTTTCGAAGTACCATTTATGACTGAGGTAGGATATCTACGTGAAGTAATTTTTGAAATGAAGAGTCAAAATATTGTACCAATTTTAGCGCATCCGGAACGTTATGAGTTCTTACAAAAGAAACCGGAAAAAGCCTTGGAACTTCGTAAAATTGGCGTAAAATTACAGTGTAACATTGGTAGTATGACTAGACAATACGGTCCGAAGCCAGCCAAAACTATGAAATATTTCCTAAAACACGGCCTAGTGGATTTTCTCGGGACCGACGCGCACCATGCAGATGGAAGCGTGTTTGAAAAATACGAGAAGGCTTGCAAAAAAATTAGTAAGATTATTAGTGAGGAAGGCTTGAAGAAATTACAAGAAAACAGCCTCTCGATCAACCATTAAAATAACTTCCCGCAGGAAGTTATTTTTTAAGCTTAGTTCTAAATGTGGACTAAATTCTTTGGTTTTAGAAGAGTGATCCGGTGCCACGAATTTCACTTTGAAGATTCAAGTACTTACGATAAATTGCTTGATGTTCTTGAACTGCCTTAGTATAAGCTGCGTCTTCAAAAGGTAGAATCACAAAGTAAAGTGGAGAATTCTTCCCACCACAAATTTCTTTCGTGTCACCATAAGCAAGAGTACTTGGAATATGTAGTTCGCGAACTCCGCCGAGTTTGGCGCCGACTAGACCATCTGACCAACCGGTAATTAAGCTGCCAGAACCAGTAACATCAAGTGGGTCCTTCAAGGATTTTGGATTATTATTGTCATCGAAGGAAGAATCAAAAACTGATTCATCAGAACACCAACCGAAATAATAGGCAAGATATTTACTCTCTTTTTCAAGAGTAGCGCCAGTACCAACGGTGAGGTCGATAGATTTTAAGCCATCATTTTGAGCACGGGAAACATTGTAGGACTTAATATTACTACGAGCGGATTTCATGGTCTCAAAGTACTTATCATTGAGCGCTTTCACCGCATTATCTTTATCTTTTTTCTTCTCGTCTAGCTCCTTAGCCAGAACCTTAAGCTCAGCGTTTTGCTCAGCTGTACCTTTTTTACTCTTTTCGCCATTCAAGACAATCAAGGCATAAACCATAATTGTCGAAACGAAGAGTAAGACTGCAATAAAACCGATAATAATGCGTTGTTTAGTGCTTGTACGTAAACTTTTTTCGTCCATATTGTTACCTAAATAATTTCTCCACCAATTTTTTCTAATGATTTGCTAATACTGTTCATTATAGCAGAGATTTCCTCAGAAAGTAGGGTCTTCTCAGTGGAGGCAAAGTTCAAATGGAAGCTAAGATTTTTCGTATCAGCACTTTCGGCTTGATAGATCGAGGTAGCCGTGAGGTGAAAGATTAGGGATGGTTGGGCCTTCAAAACCTCGAGAATAGCATTTTCGACCAAAGCAAAAGGTTTTTCTTCCGAAATCTTGACCGTAAGATCACGATTAACCGCTGGGAAGCGACTAAATTCCTTGATACGTTTATCAGAGGATTTTTGACCAAGGAGGGACTCAAGGTCTAATTCTAGGCTAGAAACCTCTTTGAGCTTCAGAGCGGTTTTGATGGAATTCTTTAACTCACCGAGGCAACCAATTTGCGTGCCAGAAAGAAGAATTTTAGCGGCGCGTTTTGGCTCGAAATAACCCGAAGCTTCACCGTCGGTAAAGGCTTGGATTTCAAAATTCAGACCGAGCTTGTCGGCGAGATTTTCTAAGATTTGCTTAGAATAATAATAGTCCGCAGTGGAAACTACCGCCAGGTGATGTTGCATTTTCGGGGTTTGATCGGAAATTAAGCCGAGAGATTTTCTAGTAACCTGATTCATTTCATAAAGTGAAAAATCGGCAAAACCGGCTTTTTGGTTTTCACGAACTTTTTCAAGTAGGCTTGGAGTAATGGAAGTACGGAAGAGCTGTAGTTCTGGTGAAATAGAATTAGTAATTTCATAAGCATCCTCAGTATTTTCACCGACGCGTTCGAGTAATTTCTTGGAAATGAAGCTGTAAGTTAGAACCTCATTGAATCCGAGTTCAAGCGAAAGGAGATTACGCAAGGTGGTTTTTAGTTCAAACATGGCATTCTTTTTGGCGCCAACGAATGGACGAACTGGCAAGCTGAGTGGCAAATTATCAAAACCGAGCAGACGACCAACCTCTTCGATGACGTCCTCTTTAATATGAATATCAGTACGCCAGAGTGGAGCAGTAACGAGGAGTTTTTCAGAGTCGGGAACCACCTTGAAGCCGACATTTTCAAGAGTTTGAATCATCAAAGCTTCATCGTAGTGTGAGCCGAGAAGTTGATTAATCTCAGAAACTTTCACTGCTACCTGAATCTCAGATAAATCCTGCTTCAGAGAGTCAGTAAAATGAAGTTCAGCACCTGACTTCACACCAAGCTTAGTTAGACAATCTTTGATGGCGGGAATAGTATTGACGACTGGCTGCCCCTTGGTAAAGCGAGTGATTGCTTCCGAAAAAATACCGTGAGCCATCTGAGTCTTACGTAAATTATAGAGGCTAAAAGTAGCAGATTCGAGCAAGATGCGTGTGGTCGAGGTGTCGATTTTAGTCGATTCCCCGCCCATGGCACCCGCCAGGGCTACTGGAATATCATTCGAAGTAATCACGATATCATTAGAATTTAGTTCAATAGTTTTACCATCGAGTAAAATCAACTTTTCACCAGGATGCGCAGCACGCACGATGATTTTCGCGTAGTCTAGACCGCCAATTTTGACAAATTTATCATAATCAAAAGCATGAAGCGGCTGACCTAGCTCTAACATAGTGAGATTCGTGGCATCGACAATGGGATTAACTGAATTAATACCAGACTTAGCGAGCAAAACCGAATCCTCTGTCATATTATATAGGTCAGAAAACTCTGGCGTGACAGGCTGACTCAGATTTAAATCCTTTACCTCTACTAAACAAGCCGAATAGCGTGGGCAAAGTTTTTGGTCGGCAATTTCAATCGAGATTTCGTTGCTTATTTTATCTATAGCCTGATTAAAGCTCACTGGTTCAGAGAATTTTTGGCCAAGAATACCAGAAACCTCACGGGCAAAACCAATCAAACCAAAAGTATCTGGGCGATGAGTGAGCGATTTGTTTTCGATATCGAGAATTTTATCATTTAAGTCAAAAACTTCTACCAGAGTCTGACCTGGACGACCCAGTTCAGAGTCTATTTCTGCAATGTAATTATGATCAGAAGAAAGCCCAAGCTCATCTGGTCCGGCTAACATGCCGAAACTTTCATAACCGCGCAACTTACGAGCGCCAAGCACGAAATTTTCACCACCAAAAGTATCTGGCACGATACTACCTGGAGTGAGCCAGACAGCGATAATGCCAGCACGCACATTTGGTGCACCACAGACGATTTGCACAAGACCAGAATCCAGAGTAGAAAATTTCTGATTGAGTTCTGGACCGGCATCGATTTGACAGAGGTGTAGGTGAGTATCTGGAATGTCTTCACAAGTTACCACCTTAGCGAGATAAGCGCCACGATATTTTTCAGCCATATCCATCACGCCTTCGACTTCGACGAGACGTGAACCGATTAGTTTTACTAATTCCTCATCGGAAACTGGGATGGAGCCGACATATTGTTTGATTTTATTAAGTGAAATAAGCATTAAAATTCCTCCAAAAATTCAAGTTTGGCTGATTCAAAGAAACGAATATCGTTGAGATGGTATTTCATAATGACCAAACGATCAATACCACCGCCCCAAGCAAAGCCGTGATAGACTTCTGGATCGATACCGGCAGCTTTTAAGACATTCGGATGAATCATGCCACAGCCCATAAGTTCGAGCCAGCCGTCGCCCTTACCACCGAGAGAAGCTGGTTTTTCAACTAATAGCTCAAGCGAAGGTTCGGTGAATGGGAAGAAACCAGGCTGAGTTTTAATACGCAATTTTTCACCATAATAAGTTTCAAAGAAGTTTTTTAAGACGCCGAGCATTTCGGACATATTGGCGGTTTTGGAAACAAAAACACCCTCACATTGATAAAAAGTATGTTCATGAGTAGCATCCACATCTTCATTACGGAAGACGCGACCTGGAATCACCACAGCGATTTGGCCATCTTTTTTTAGGTTATCTAACCGCGAAGTGAGCACACGGTATTGCATGGTGGAAGTATGAGCAGGCGGAATAAAGCCTTCTTTGGTGCGAAAAGTATCATAACCATCGCGGGCTGGGTGACCTTCTGGGAAGTTCAAGGATTCGAACATATGAAATTCATCGTCGAGCTGAGTAGATTCCATCACTTCGAAACCCATACGGGAATAAATATCAATCACGCGGTCGAGTTCAATCATCAAAGGATGTCGACTGCCGCGATGAAAAGTAATACTCGATTGATTAATATCGAATGGGGCAGTCAAATCAATCGCTTTCACGGCGGTATTTTGCTTGGCGGCTTCGAGAGCCTTAATTTGTTCGATAACGGCCTGCTTTTTTTGATTCAAAGCTTGACCAAAAGCCTTACGCTCTTCGGGAGCCAAGGTCTTCATTTTTGCGTATTCTTCGCCGAGAGATTTAAGTTCGGCTTTTAGCTGTTCCAATTCCATAACTCCTTCTATTATACTCTGTTTTCAGGTGAAGTTGAAGACGAATTGGGAATAAAAAATCGCGCCAATTCGACGCGATCAATGCAGAGTTTTAGAAGAATTTAATGAAGATTAAAGAAATCACTGCGAGGATGATTAATACCGGCCAAAACCAACCAAATTTACTAGTAGTTTTAAGGTCTTTAGCATAATCAGAATCTTCCACCAAGTCAGGATCGCTCATTTTAGCTTGCATCCTGGCACGATTTCGAAGGTCTGCGGTAATTCTTTGAGTGAGATCTGCATTTTTATCTTGATCTTTTTGTACAATTACGCCCATCTTTTCCTTTCGATATACATTACCATAGTTTATCATATTATGATATAATTTTTTTAATATTATTAAGGAGGTAAAATGGCAAAAAAGACTAAAAAGTCTGCACACAAGCCAAAAACGACTGTGAATACACCAGAGGTAACCGAAATTAAAGAAGAGGTTATCGAGGTCGTCGAAAAAGTTGTCGACGATAGCAAAAAAGCGACTGAGAAGGCTGAAAAGAAAATGACAAAAGAAGTCCTCAAAGTAGAAAAGAAAATTAAGGAAAGCAAAAATCCATTCAAGGGTTTCTTCGCTCGCAAGTATCCTGAAGGTGAGAATATTTTAACAATTTTCGAAACTCCACGTATTTGGGGTGCAGTAATCGGTGAAGTAATCGGAACTATGTTCCTTTCAATGCTTCTACTCACTCTTGGAATCCAACAACCACTTTATATCTTGTTCGGTTTCCTTGCGATTACCTTGGCAGTTTTCGCCTATTCAGGTGCTCATCTTAACCCAGCCACCACAATCGGCATGATGGCAACTCGCCGTGTTTCTGCAATTCGCGGTGTACTTTACATCGTAGCTCAGGTCGTCGGTGCATGGCTTGGTTTATTGATTATCGGCGGTCTCCGCACGGCTAGCGGCGCCAGCGCTGAACTTCCAGCTCTGACCGCAGCAACCGGCAGTGACTTCTGGAAATACATGTTGATCGAATTCGTCGGTGTCTTCACCGTAGCATTCTTCTTCAACCGTGCTCAAGAATACAATCACAAGAAAAGTGCTTTCACCTACGCAGCAATCATCGCTGGTGGTGTAACTCTCGCAGTTCTCTTCTGCTTGATTCTTTCCGACAGCTTCTTCAAGCTTCGCAATAACTTCATCTTGAACCCAGCTATCGCTATCATGTACCAAATTTTCCCAACTTCTGCTGAAAAATTTGACGCTTTGATGGGTACCGTAGCTCTCGAATCTTTGGTTCACATTATCACCCCACTCGTAGCAGGTATCCTTGCCTTCTTCGTGGCTGATGTGACTAAAGCTCTTTCTGATGACTGCGAATGTGATTGCTGTGAAGAAAATCATCACCATCACCACCACGATAAATAATCACTGGTGAATTTATTGATTCTAATAATCCAAAATGTAACTTACTTATTTTTATAGATAAATTTCGGATAGAATTTCTAGCTTTATATTATATATAAAAAAATAGCCCATAATAGGCCATTTTGCTAGCGTTCCTTTGGAAAAAGTGGAGTAGCTGGTGGAGTGATTTCAGAAGCTGTAAAGATTTCTTCAATTGTAGCGGTGATTGGCAAAAACGGTTTAAGCATGTGATTTACAACCAGAAGTTCATTCACGAGATTGAGTAAAATTTGTTTAGCGGCTTCTGGATCGGTCTTAGCCACAGTCCATGGCTTTTGATCTTCGATATGTTTATTAATTAATTGCACCTGACCCCAAGCATAGTCAATGGCAGCGGAGAAATTAAAACCATCCATCAATTCACGATATTCTGGCGTAAATTCAATGACCGGCGCATCTGTGAGGCTGACCTGATTCTTTTTACAAAGAGTGGCTAGACGCTGAACGAGATTACCATAATCGTTTGCAAGTTCATTATTGTAGGCATTTTCAAATTTCTCCCAAGAAAAATCCGAATCCAGGAAGGTATCGATATGGCGAGAGAAGAAATAACGGAAAGCATCAACGCCATGTTTATCAAGTACCTCAATCGGATCAACGACGTTACCGATACTCTTACTCATTTTCGCACCATTCGCCAAGATAAAACCATGTGAAAGAAGAGTCTTCGGAAGAGGCAAGCCGAGGCCAAGTAAAATTGCTGGCCACAAAATAGCGTGAAAGCGCAGAATGTCTTTACCGACGATGCTAACGGTGGCTGGCCAAAATTCAGAAATATCCTGATCTGGATAACCGAGTACAGTAATATAATTGGTCAAAGCGTCCATCCAGACATACATCACCTGAGAATCGTCGCCTGGCACTGGAATACCCCAAGAAAGGCGAGACTTTGGACGTGAAATTGAAACATCTGGCGCATCCGCTAGAAGCTTCAAGATTTCATTCTTACGAAATTCTGGTAAAATCTGCATCTCACCACTTTCGATTTTGGCACGAATTTCATCTTTAAAATCACTAATACGGAAATAATAATTTGATTCAGAGAGGCGAATATATGGAGTTTGATGATCTGGACAAATACCTTGATTTTCGGTATGTTCTTTTTCCGTGACGAAACTTTCACAGCCCTCACAATACCAACCATCATAACTTGCAGTGTAAATATGGCTTTTGAGCTTTCGCCAAATTTCCTGCACCCGCTTCATATGTTCTGGGTCAGAAGTACGAATAAAATCTGTGTACTGCACATCGAAACGGGCGATAAATTCTTGGAATTTTTTAGCATTGTCGTCAACGTATTTTTGCGTGTCGATACCAAGAGATTTAGCTTTTTTCTCAATTTTATTACCATGCTCATCGGTACCAGCCTGAAAACGCACCGAGTTACCCAAAAGCTCCTGATAGCGTTTATAGATATCAGCAAGTAAATAATCTTCGGCGTGCCCGATATGTGGCAGACCGTTAACATAAGGTATAGCAGTAGTAATATAGATATTTTTCATAATTTCCTAATAATTATAGCAAAAATCAAGTATTTCCTCAATTCAAAAAAAGAGGCCGGGGAGCCTCTTTTGAATCTTCTATTCGGTAATACTACAAGAGAAACCCTGGAGATTTTGAGTAGTGAGAACATTATTGATCGAAAGGTCAAGTTTACCATCAGAGTCAGCGGTAGCAAAGCTTTGATTTTTGAAGTCGTCGGTCTTCTGGTAGGCTTCGAGGTCTTCCGATTTTACAGTGACCGAAAGAGAGATGATTTTACCATCTAGGCCAGAGGTGATAGTCTTGTGATTTTCGGTCTTTTCGGTACGACCATTATTTTCCGTGAGTTGATTTTCAGAATCAATAGCTTGCTTGGCGGTTTTAGCAGCCTCGGTAGAACTAAATTCATAAACTGTACGGATTTCAATGCTAGATAAGGAATCGTGACTGTAAGTAAAAATCTTTGCGACTTCACCAGAAGCGGCATTATATTTAGTACGATTCTCTTCGGAAACTTTGGTAGCACATTCGAGAATTTGATTTTCATTAGCAACAACGGTATTTTGATTGTTGGCGCGAGAAGATTTTTTCGGCTGATTACTCAAGGCATTAACCAAGAAGATAGCACCAAAAATGACACAAATACCGGCAATGGCAATAATAGCAATCATCTTAGGATCGAGCTTAAGCGACTTTTTCTCAGGATTTTGCGCCTTAGTGACTTCTTCGTTTTTCTCTTTTTCGTAATCATGATAAGACACCGCACTGCCGATAGAACCGGGGACTGGATCGGCGGCCTTTAAAGGATTCTTCTCTTGATCTTCGAGAAATTTTTCGTGTTCAGTTTTTTCAGCATCTTCTGCTTGATCTTCTTTGGTAAAATCGACGTCATCGGAAGTAGATTCCTTGGCGGCCTCAGCTTTGACTGCCTCGATATTTTCCGTGCCATCCAAATTCATCAGAGGTGAAAGTAGGGTATGGCTTGGAGTAGCAAGATTATCAGAATCTTTTGCGGCAGCCGAAGTAGTGGCAGTTTGATTCATGGAAGAAGCAAAATCAGCAGAGGGGGCGATAGTGACAGGTTGGTTAGAATCAGCAGGACTGGCGTCTAAATTACTTAGGTCAATCGCAGAGGATACCTCAGAAGCTTGATTCGAAGAATTGGCATTTTCGGTATGATTTTCCGTAGTGTAATTATTCAATTCTTCCATTAAATTGGCAAAGTCTTCGCTGCTGTCCGCTTGATTCATGAAACATCCTTTTTATGTGATAACTCTTAAGTTTATTCTATCATAAATTAGCGTAAACTTTATCAGTAAAACACAATATGCTATAATAATAAGGTGAGTAGTGCTTTCAAAATAGCCAAGACTTATAAGACGCTATATATTTTTAGCGCTTTTTTGCTAGTTTTATCTGGATTAATCTTCGGATTCTCGAGAGTGCATTCAGCTTTTGCCGAGACTAAAGATCCAGATACTGAAGAAATTTCGGACATGCATTATGTGACGTTTTTTGCCGACAACAAAACTTTGACGATTAAAACCAATGCAAATACGGTCGAAGAGGCTTTGAAGCGCTCAAATATTGCTGTAGAAAATTATGACAAAGTCGAACCCGCTCGTGCAGAACGAATTAATTCTGATAATTATCGCATTAATATTTACCGCGCTAAACCTGTCACGCTAAGTGATGGCCAAAAGACGGTATTTTTAATGACTGCAACTACGGATGAAAAAGCCCTTTTTAAGGAAGCCGGTTTCAATGTTTATGACGGTGATGTGGTAACTAAGGTTGCGGGACATGATATTCTAGAAGCTGGACTATCGACAAAATATCGCCTAACCCATACAGGTGGCCATGAAGTAACCGTGGAAGAAGAAATTCCTTATGAAGAAAAAACGGAAAACGACGCAAGTATGGCGACGGGCCAAACTAAGCTCGAAGTGATGGGCGAAGTGGGACGTAAGCAATCAGTTTACAAGATTAATATGGTGAATAACGTAGAAGTTTCGCGTGAGCTAGTCTCGACTAATATTATTAAGCAACCAGTGGCTAGGGTGACCAAGGTGGGTAGCAAAAAATCGATTCCACCAGATTGGGAAACCTGCGCAAACTACGCCAGAAGTGCGGGCGTTTCAGAAAATGACCTTTACGTGGCTTTGACTTTAATTATGCGCGAATCAGGATGTCGTTACGATGCATCAAATGCCGGATCAGGCGCTTATGGTATTCCACAGGCACTTCCAGGCTCGAAGATGGCTTCAGCTGGTAGCGACTGGAAGACCAATCCAGTGACTCAAATTCGTTGGATGATTGGCTACGTGACCGGACGCTACGGGGGTTGGAGTCAAGCTTGGGCTTTCTGGAGCAGTCACCACTGGTACTAGGAGAAAAAGATGTTACAGAACAAAAAATCCTTAGGGCAGAACTGGCTAAAAGATCGTTTTACTTTGGAAGAAATTGCCGAAAGCGCGAGAAGTGAGGTGGATTTCTGCGTAGAAATCGGACCAGGCCTCGGTACACTAACAAGTTCCTTACTTAGGCGTTTTCCAAAAGTCGTGGCGATTGAGTTCGATGAGAAATTAGCCCACAACTTACCAAATTCCTTCCCTGGCAAAAATCTCGAAGTGATTAATACTGATGTTTTGGATTTTGATTTTGACCAACTTGATGGTGATTTTTCGGTGGTAGGAAATATTCCTTATTACATCACTAGCCCAATTATTCGAAAATTATTACTACTAGAAAAGAAGCCCGGCAAAATCGTACTTTTGATGCAAAAAGAAGTGGCGGATCGAATTCTCGAAGAAAAAGGTCGCTACTCGTTCCTAACTTTATTCGTGCAAAATTATGCGGAAGTTGAAGGGGGAATTTTCGTGGAACGCAAACTCTTTACTCCACCACCAAAGGTAGACTCGGCTTCGGTAATCTTTTACCCACGAGAAAAAGCTTTAGTTTCAGAAGAAGTTTTGAAATTCTTGAAGCAGTGCTTCGCAAATCCACGCAAAAAACTTCAAGGGATGTTACCACATTTTACCGGACGTAGTCGTGAAGAAATTATAAAGATCTTCGAAGAACTTGGGTTTGATTTAGATGCAAGGCCAGCTAATTTAGATTTATTAGAATACGAAAAATTATTAAATAAGATTAAAGAGAAATAACCTCGGAAAGAAAAAATAACCCCTAGTAGGGTTATTTTTAAAAATCGAATCCCTCATCTTCATAAAAAATATCATCGTAGAAAGGGTCAAATTTTTTACTGGACTTTGGTTTTGACTGATTGTAGCTAGAAGAACTACTAAATGCATCGGAAAAATCATCAAAATCATTATTGAATTTATGACTGCGATTGTCACCAAAGTTATTACCATAGCTACCACCAAAACTATTATCAACGGATTCATTGAAAGGATCTGGTTGATAACCAAGCTCAGCCAGGAAGCGGGACGGCGTATTAAAATTAGACTTACCATGTAGAAACCTCACAGCGGTAAAAGTGAGGAAGAGACGCTTTTTGGCGCGAGTCACACCGACATAGGCTAGACGACGCTCCTCTTCAATACTATCCTCATCGGAACTCATAGAGCTTGGGAAAAGACCTTCTTCCATACCAACGATGAAGACGACCGGAAATTCAAGACCTTTGGCCGCGTGAAGCGTCATAAGAGTGACAGAATTATCACGAGTCGATTCATCAGAAGAAGACATCAGAGCGGAGTCGGCTAGGAAGTCTTCGAGAGTGTCAAAATCTTTAGTGTTACCGACGAGAGCATCGAGGTTTTCCTGGCGCTCGGTAGTGGCCGGTGTACCGTCATCGACAAGGTTAGCAAAATCAAAATAATTAATCACTTCAGTAATAATCTCTGAAGGATTGGCGGTGCAGTCGATAGTCTTGAGGAAATTTTGCAGACGCAAAAAACTATTTTTTGCCTTGCCAGTGAGAACTTGATCAGCCTCTAGGTCCGTTAACGCACCGTCTAGGCCGAGTGCGAGATAGATTTTTTCTAGACTTGCTGGGCCAATGCCAGAAATGACATTCTTGGTTACTCGCTCGAAGGAAACACGGTCGCGTGGATTAAGCACGAGCCTTAGAATAGCTAAAACGTCTTTAATTTCCTTACGATCGTAAAAGCGAATGCCGCCGATAATTTTATAGGGAATATCGCGCGAAATTAGGGCTTTTTCCATAGCAAAGCTCTGCGCGTTGGTACGATAAAGCACGGCAAAATCCGAGAAATTACTCACCTCATTTTTGGCATTAGCTAGGAGATTAATAATTTTTAGTGCCACAAAACTAGCTTCGGCCGATTCGTCATTGAGGGCCTGAATCTCTACCTTTTCCCCATCCCCAGATTCGGTAAATAACTCCTTGGAGCTTCTAGTTTTATTATGTTCAATAATTTGCTGACCGGCCCTTAGAATATTACCAGTACTGCGATAATTTTGTTCGAGCTTGATGACTTTGGCGCCCGGAAAATCAGCCTCAAAGTGCAAGATATTACGGAAATCGGCGCCACGCCAAGAGTAAATTGATTGCCAGTCGTCGCCGACCACACAAATATTTTGTTCAGGACTGGTGAGAAGTTTAATCAAACGATATTGGACATGGTTAGTATCCTGATACTCGTCAATCAAAATATGACGGAAGCGAGTCTGCCATTTTTGATGCACGGCTGGATTGGTCTCAAAAAGTTCCACAGTCTTCAAAAGTAAATCGTCAAAGTCAAGGGCGGAAGCAGCAGCCTTCAATTTTTCGTATTCAAAGAAAACTTTGGCAATATTCTTTTGCTGAGGGTAACTGGCGGAAGCCTCGTATTCTTCCGGCATAACACCAGCATTTTTCGAACTCGATATAGTACTTTGAATAGTTTTCGGACGGAGATTTTTATCCTCAAAACGGAGATTTTTAATAGCACGTTTAATCAGAGCTTCCTGATCGGAAGTATCGTAGATAAGAAAGTTACGATCAAGGTGGAGATTCTCAGCTTCCATGCGGAGAATTTTGACACAGATACCGTGAAAAGTCCCCATGAATGGCATAAAATTACGCGGTACTTCCGTGGCGGAAAAAAGGTCCGAGGTGAAGAAGGATTTTAAATTATCGGGATATTGATCAGTTGCTTTTGAAGCTTGTTTCAAGAGATGAAAAAGGCGTTCGCGCATTTCCCTGGCGGCTTTATTAGTAAAAGTGACAGCGAGGATTTGTGAAGGCAAAATCCCATGAGTGATCAGATTAGCGATACGATGCGTGAGAGTTTTAGTTTTACCAGAACCGGCACCAGCCAAAATCAAGAGCGGTCCAGAAAGGGTTTCGACAGCGTCAGCTTGGGCGGGATTTAACTCAGCAGTAAAAAGATTCATAGATTAATTATACGCTACTTAATGACAAATATCTGCTGAATCATTTGCTGACAGATAGGCATAGAGGCGAGATAACCGGCGAGAAAAAGTAATAACGTGGTGGTAAAAATAAAAATGCGCCATCCCATTAGGTCGTAGAGGAAATAATTTAGCACAATTAGGGCAAGGAGGCTAATCAAGATAATCAGGGTGAGAATATCCATGTATTTCTTGGTAATTGCAAAATTTTGTTTTATCTCATGGATGGTATCGTGCATGGTGAGTTGACCCAAGTAAACCTGCACAATGTAATGCGTAGTGGCATTTAGTACGGCAGGATTAATCGATTGACCGGATTCCGCAAGAAAATGGTCAATCTTGGCAGAAAAATTATTCATCAAAGTTTGTTCGAGATCAATATTACTTGGAATTTGATAGATATTATCGATGATGAGGTTCTGATATTTTTGATATTCCTCTGGCAAAATCAGCTGGCCGAGAATTTTCGGAAAATTATTTTGCAAAGTCTGGAGATTATACATCACTTCGCCCGGCATGATCTGGTTATCTGGAAGGTTTTGCGCAAAATTAACAATCTCCGAATTCATAGTGTTAGTAAATTCTTGAGTGCCGGTGCCATAAAAGCGGTCGATGATAGCGGATTTAGTTTGAGAAACCTTAATGGCGTAATAGGTGGGATTTTCGCTAAAATTTTTTTTCACAAAATTCGCATTCATGAAGGTCTGATTAGCTTGACTAATAAAACCAGCGAGGAGAGCCACGACAAATAAGAAAATCAGCGCCAAAAGATGACGAACTTTGAAACGCTTGAAATTTTGCTGAATATTATTAAGCATTACCTTTATTATAGCAAAGAAATATCAGGCCCCGTGAGACCCGATACTTTTAGACTACAATGGGACTGGTATTTTTAGCTAAGAAAACTATCTCGCTAAGGATTAGATTCCAACTAACGGTTTAACATCGGCGCCTAGGTGATTGAGCCGACGAGCAAAATCTTGATAACCTCGATTGATCGAATAGACATTACGCAAAATAGAAACGCCAGGGGCGGCCAACATACCGAGCAGGAGTACCACGGATGGGCGGAGGGCTGGAGGCGAAACTAATTCAGCAGCACGCCAGTTGGTCGGGCCAGAGACATAAAAGCGATGAGCATCAAGTAATTCAACCTTGGCATTTAGATTAGTCAGATAAGTGGAGTAAATTGCACGGTTTTCAAAAACCCAGTCATGAATCAAAGTGCGACCTTCGGCCATGGCGGCAATGACGGTAAAGAATGGTAGATTATCAATATTGAGACCCGGGAAAGGCATCGGGTGAATTTTGTCAGCCGGAGCAATGAGGTTGGATTTTAAAATATGTAAATCGACTAGACGAGTGCGACCATTATAAGAGAAGTATTCTTCGGAACGTTCAATTTTCGCGTGCATGGAGCGTAAAACCTCGAGCTCAATTTCCAAAAATTCAATCGGAGCACGCGTAATGGTAATTTCAGATTTAGTGACCAAGCCAGCAGCCAAAAAAGACATCGCCTCAATCGGATCTTCGCTTGGAAAATATTCCACGTCTTTATCAATACATTTTTGGCCGTGAACCACGAGTGTAGTGGTGCCAATTCCCTCGATTTTTACTCCGAGATCCTGCAGGAAGAAACAAACATCTTGCACCATGTAATTCGGTGAAGCACCCACAATCGTAGTTTTTCCCGGATAGAGTGCGGCTGCCATGAGAATATTTTCTGTCACCGTGTCACCACGCTCAATAAGCACGATACGCTTACCGGATTCGTCATGAAGAATTTTTTGATCCACCTTAGCCTCATAAAAACCGGTGCGAGTGGTGGCATCCACATTTAAGCCAAAAACCGAGAGTGCACGCAGGTGTGGTTCAACGGTACGGGTGCCGAGAGAACAGCCACCAGCATAAGGTAGGGCAAATTCTTGATAAAAATGCAGAAGTGGACCCATCAACATGAGGACCGAGCGAGTCTTACGAGCAGCATCGAGGTTCATTTCATCGAGTTTAATTTCACGAGGTGGGGTGATTTCTAAATCTTTTTGACGATTCACCCAACGACACTTCACGCCGATCGACTCGAGAACTTCAATAATACGAAAAACCTCTTCGATACGGGCGAGTTTTCTTAGTGTGGTGCGACCATGGTTAAGAAGCGCAGCGCAAAGGAGTGCCACCCCGGCATTCTTAGAAGAATTAACCGTAATCGAACCACTGAGAGTTTTGCCACCATTAATACGATAAGATTGAAAAGAAGAGTCACTGACGGCTAAAATTTGATGACCGAGTGCAGAGGAAATTTTCTTAATCATTTCGAGAGAAGTATTTTGATCACCCTTTTCGATGCGATGAACGGCGGACTGAGAGGTACCGATCATCTTCGCGAGTTTACCTTGAGTGATGCCTTTTTCACGGCGAAGATTGGTAATAATAGCGCCGATTTCTTCTTGATAAGTTTTTTGTTTCATAAGAACCTTTCCTAATAAACCATAAATATTATATCATGGATGGTATATTTTTAAAATAAAATAAGACCCCTGGATAAGGGTCTTACTTAGAGAAATCTTTCAGGTTTTAGGCTTCTTTAACGCCACAAACAACATTATTAGCGTGCACCCAGCCTTCGACAGATCCCCCATCGAGATATTGACCAGAGGTGGAAGCGACGCGCATGGTTTGGCCTTGCTTAATGTAGTCATAAATTGGGTCGGTGATCATGTATTCCTGATCAGTTGGACCAAAATCGTGCTCATTGACGTAGGCGACAATTTTCTGCAAGAGATCCGCAGAAAGAATATATTTACTGACGTTGATTAGATTAGATGGGGCTTCTTCAACTGATGGTTTTTCCACCACATTCGTGAGCTTACCATCTTGAACCTCGAGCACACCATATTTATCGACTTTTTCCTTAGGGATTTCGACTCCTAAAATAGCCGAGTCGGTTTCAGATTGAAGAGAATTAATCAGAGAAGTGGCAGCAGATTCGCCTTCTGGATTCCAAATAAAGTCATCACCCATATAAACAATCACAGGTTCGTTAAGATTATATTCTTCAGCAGCCATAGCGACAGGGACGGCAGTACCATATTTACTATTGGCGTCCTGAGCGATGTAATGAATTTTAACGTGCTCTGGAAGAGTCTTGGTGAGAGCGACGCGATCAGCCTTACCGCGAGAAATTAAATAATCATTCAGTACAATATTATCCGAGTAGAATTCACGAACTTGGCAAGGTTCAGTATTGCTGACTACCATATAGATATCAGTAACACCTGCTTCAATGAGTTCTTGCACAGAGTAGTCGACGAGTGGGCGATTGCCAACTGGTAACATGGATTTTTCAATAACTTTAGTAATCGGTAGACGACGGGTACCCCATCCGGCCACAGGAATAATGGCTTTGGTAATTTTCTGCATTTTTTCTCCTTTTCTGAATTATACCATACTTTACTCAGTGGCAACTTCTGGTGGCTATTTTAGCTCAATCAAAGAGTCACGCCAATGTTCGGAATGTTCGCTAATCAAGAGGTCAGCGACGGTGGCCGCGATATTAGTTAGGCCGGCGTCAGGCAAGTTTTTTAACTGATAATGTCGGCTAAACTCGGTATTATCATAAAAGTAACAAGGGACGAGGTTAGTGGTATGTGAAGTTTTAGCCTGATGAGTAGTGGTATCAAAAAGCTCTTCCGCATTACCGTGATCGGCGGTAATTAACATCATGCCGCCTAGCTCATCAACCTTTTTGGCGAGGCGCTGAAGTTGTAGGTCCATCGCTTCCATAGCAACCACGGTTGGTTCGAGCTCGCCAAAATGCCCCACCATATCGCCGCCGGCAAAATTAATTCGGACAAAATCAAATTCAGACATTTTCTCAAGCACAGCGTCGGTAATTTCCGCGGATTTCATCCAAGGACGTTCGTTATAAGGGCGCGTATCGGATTTAATTTCAAGAAATTCTTCACCAGTGAGGGGCTCATAACTATTGCCATTAAAATAATAGGTAATATGGCCGAACTTGGCGGTTTCGGAACAGGCTAGCTGAGTAAGATTTTTGGCTGCCAAATATTCATGCAGGGTGTGTTTGATTTCAACCGGCTCGACTAAGGTGTGCTCTGGAAAATGGTGATCGACATCATATTCGGTGAGACTAGCGAAATAGACTGGTAGTTTCTGATTCTGTTCGGTACCACGATCAAAACCTTGAAAATCGTCGAGACAAAAGGCCTCAGTAATTTCAAGGGCACGGTCGGCCCGAAAATCAAAGTAGACAAAACTATCGTGTGGCTGGACTAGGCCAATCGGATGTTTCGCCTCGTCCACCACGACAAAAGCCGGAAGGTATTGGTCCTGCAGACTCTGGCCAGTTTCACGAAAATGCTGAATTGCTGCATCGGCAGAGTTAAAATAATGCTCAGCCTGCCCATAGACTAAGGCCTGCCAACCACGTTCGACTATGGTCCAATCGGTTTGATAACGGTCAGCAATGAAGACCATGCGACCGCCACCAGAGGCAATTTGGATATCAACGTCAATTTCATTTTTAATTTCTGATACAGCTTGGTTGAACATGGTGAGATATTTTTCAGCCGACTGTGGCGCCACATCACGACCATCGAAGACGGCATGCACGCGCATAGTTTTGACGCCTGATTCGGCGGCGTGTCTTAACATGGCAAAAAGATGAGAAAGCTCACTATGCACCCCACCATCAGAGAAAATCCCGGAAAAATGTAGGGTGGACTGGTGGGTTTTAAGATTTTCGATAATCCCCTGCCAGGCCTGAGATTGCCAGATTTCTCCAGTGGCAAAAGCTTGGTTGATTTTAGCGATACCCTGCTTAATAATTTGGCCACTACCGAGAGCGTTATGACCAACTTCAGAATTCCCCATTTGACCAGCCAAAATACCCACCGCCTCACCGGAAGCTTGGAGGGATAATTTTGGATAATTTAGATCTAATTGATGGAGAAATTCAGTGTAAGCTAAGGCTACAGCATTACCTTCGATTTCCTGACGAATCCCCACGCCATCCATCACCACAAGGACGACCGGACCGCTATAATTTTTCTTTGATTTTGTTTGCATGACTCACCCTTTTTAATTTTTAATTAATGCGTTTGATTTTCGGCAGCAGAGGCCAGAACATTTTCAAATAGTACGCCAATAGTGAGTGGACCTACGCCACCGATTTTTGGAGTAATAGCGGAGATATCAGTACGGGCGCGAATTTCATCATTGATGTCGCCGAGGATCACTCCACCTTCACTGGCGGTACCGGCATCAACAATCACCGCACCCTCGCGAATCATTTCGGAAACGATAAGATGAGGGTTGCCCGTGGCGGTAATAATGACATCGTGATTTTTAAGTTCAGAAAAATCGGAACCACGATGAAAAACTGAAACACGAAGATTGGAATTAGTGAACATGCGAATGAGTGGTTCGCCCACCAGACGACCACGGCCGACAATGGCGATTGATTTATTATTCAGTTCGATACCGTAGCCAGTGAGAAGCCAGTTGATGGCGGTAGCAGTGGCGCTGTCGAAACGACTTTTGCCGGTCAAGCCGTCGACATCTTTTTCGGGAGCGATCAATGCGACGAGTTCCTCAGTCCACTCCGGATTTCGCAAAGGAAGCTGCAAAATCACCGAAGAAACAGAGATATCTTGATTAGCAGATTCGATGGCAGACTGAATAGCTTCTTTAGTAGGATTTACCACCTGATCAATCACCTCAATCTCGATATCTTCACCATAAGCTTTCTTCAGACTGACGTATTTTTCGATGACGGGATTATTTGAATCACGAATAATGACTAATTTCGGATGGATTTTACGCGAACGGAGAGCCTTTACCTGATGAGCTTGACGTTCCTTAATAAATCCAACTAGTTCACGACCGTTTAATTCTTTGACCATGGAGCTCCTTATTTAATTTCGTCCGGTTCTTGTTCGATCATTAAGCCGAATTTATCGAAGACAACTTTGGCAATCTCTGCGCGGGCGGCGGCGAGATCAGCATAGGTTTCGGCAGATTCATTAATCAAGATTAGGGCCGCTTTTTCACTAACTTTCATACCATGGAAGACCTGACCCTTAAGACCGGCATGTTCGAGGAGCCAACCAGAATTGACGAGGTTAGTACGTTTTTCCGGAGAATCTGGGCCAACTTCTTTGGCGTTGCGCCAAACTTCAATACCGCGAGCCTCGGCGGCATCAGCCTCCTCATCGGTGAGATAGATATTCTTGAAGAAGCTACCGGCACTGGCGATTTTTTCTGGATCTGGAAGCTTAGAATTTCTCACTTCGCGAACCATACGAGCGATGTTGGTTGGTGAAAAATCGGTTTCTTGATGTTCGTCCACATAAGCTTGCAAGGAGCGGTAGAATGGTGGATTGAGTTGACCTTTTTTCAAACGAATCACAATCGAATAGATAAAGTAACGGCCGACACTTTCACCGGAATTAAAGATAGACTTACGATAACTCATCTTCATATCTTCAGCGAGAATGGTCTTAAAAGTTTTTTCCTGCAGGTCGTAAACATCAGCAGAAACAATCACCTGCGTGACTTCCTGGCCATAGGCGCCGATGTTCTGAACTGGAGAGGCACCAGCAGTGCCCGGAATACCAGCCATCGCTTCGATACCAGAATAGCCTAGAGCAGCAGTGAAATTGACTAAGGAATCCCAAATTTCACCACCATTAGCACGGAAATAGCCATAGCCTTCTTTTTCAGCCTCAGCTTTGACTTCAGTGCCGTAAGCGGCTTCGATTTCCTCAGGGGAAAGCTGCGAAATGCCGAGAATTCGATCGAGCAAAATCACACCTTGATAACCTGCATCAGTGGCGAAGGTATTAGCGCCATTACCAAGAATGGTAACTGGAAGATTTTTTGCAGCGGCGAATTGATAAGCTTCTGGAATTTCATCTTTAGACTTGATCTCGATGACATATTTGGCTGGACCACCAATACGCATGGTGACAAGATTTTTAATCGGGACATTTTCGGAAATTAACATTTATTCTCCTTGTTTTTATTAAGTTTAGTAGTGGTTTAAAATTCAAAAATAACTAAATCATTACTTTTATTTTAACATAAACAAATCCCGACCTCTCATGTTAAAATAGATGAGTAATGTTTGAAATTCATGAAGTATTCAGGTTTGTAAGCTTCTGGTTTTTGATGTTCATTATCTATTCTTTTATCGGCTGGGTCTTCGAATGTATTTGGACGAGTGTCGAGCAACGAAAATTACAGAACCGAGGTTTCCTTTTCGGACCAATCTGTCCAATATATGGCGTGGGAATGATCTCATTTTTAATCCTGACACAAGAAATTCATTTCGAATGGTATATTGAATTTTTTATTTTCGCTCTAATCTGCACAGTGATTGAATACACCACTAGTGTGGTAATGGAAAAAATCTTTCGGGTGCGTTGGTGGGATTACTCAGAAACCACACGTTTTAACCTAAACGGCCGCGTTTCCCTCGAGACTTCTCTTGGTTTTGGACTGGGCGGGATGGCAATTAAATATGGACTACATCCATTTATTTTACATTTGATTTCGCCACTTTCCTGGCCAATGATTGAATCGATTAATGGGGTACTACTGGCAATTTTAGTGATTGATATTATTTTTACCACTGTGGCGACATTGAAATTACGTGATAAATTCAGTGCCAAATTTGGCTCTACTAAAATTGATGTAACTTCTGAAATTAAAAAGCTGACCCGTGAATATTATTCGCGTGCGGCTAGATTTAGACGTCATATGACAAAAGCAGCAATGGAAAATATCCAAAAAACTCATAAAAATATTGGCAACAAAATCAATTCGATTACTAAGCCGAAGAAGTAGGCTATTCTACCTTAAGATATTTCTCAAAATGCGAAAGATAGTAGGTGGTAAAATCCTGACGAAACTTTCGACGCAGCTCTTTGATAAAACTCGACTCCTTGCCATCAACAGTCAAAAGTATCACCTGCTTTTTGGCGCGAGTGAGCGCGACGTAAAAGAGGCGACGCTCTTCATTGACTGAAACCTGGTCTAGTCTTAATTCTTCTGCGATTTTTATTAGTTCAGTCTTCAGTGGCGGATCCTTGACGTGAGCTGGAAAGCCCAGCTTAGCATCGCGATTATTAAGGACAATCACATAATCAGTCTCCAGGCCTTTAGATTGGTGCACGGTAAGAAAACGAATTTTTAGATCTGGCCGCGTTTGAAATTCTATACTATCTGAGGTTAGCTTAAACTGAGTACAATGAAGAAGACGAAGCCGGTCAATCTGGAAACGCCCGAGCAGTAAGATTGAACTATCTCGTGGCAGAGATTCAAAATAGTGCGTCAGGACTTCGAGATCGAGTCGCTCCGAATCACCAGAGATTTCCACGACCGGCTCTAGCGCGTCTTCTTTTTGGCTTTGAATTTGTTTTCGAATTTGAGTATGGTCCTGCATGATGAAGCTCGAACTTAGACCCGCAAGCGTGGGGCCGAAACGATAGGTTTTCGAGATACGATGCAAGGAAAAATCACCCCAAAATCGACGGAAATTCAAAGTAAAATCGACGCGACTACCGCTGAAGCCATAAATCGCCTGCCATTCATCACCTACGGCAAATAGATTAGCCTGCGAAGATTCAAGAAGGAGACGGAGAAATTCCTGACGGAGTGCCGAGAGATCCTGATATTCATCGACAATGATGTAGCGAAACCGAGTTTTAATCTGACCAGAGCGAAGATACCGAATTGCTAATTTGATCAGCCCAGAAAACGTAGTTTGATGTTTTTCTAGGAGACTGGATAATTCCCTTTGATATTGCTCGAAGACTGTAAGAAATAATTTACGGTATTCCTCTGAAGAAAATTTACTAGCAATCTGTGCTACGGTCTCGGGTGCCAATTCATGCAGATCGAGAAATTCGCGAATAATCGAAGTCTGTATGGTAAGCTCATTAGAACCAGAAATTACATTATCAGTTATTTCCGAAACGGGCTGCTCGTTATCTATTTCATTTGTAGTGACAGAAAAATCTGGCCAGAGACTACGAAGTAATTTCAGAGCTAAACTATGAAAAGTCTCAATTGTAATGTTCGGTGACAGAGATTTTCTGAGCAAAATCTGTTCCGCAAATGTTTGATAATATTCGCGCAGAAAACGTTCTCTGAGTTCCGTGGCGGAATCATGTGTAAAAGATAAAACTAATATTTCTGGTGGACTAGCGAAACCGGATTGCAATGTCGGTTCATATAAATGGATGATTGCCCGACCCGTGGTGGTTTTACCAGAACCGGCGCCAGCTACGACTAGATTAAATCTAGCGGGGTCATAAATCGATTTGCGTTGTTCTCTATCGAGAGGGTGATTTTCGACGCGAAAATCCGGGGGCAGAGCATCGAGGGATTTATTTTTGAATAAGTTTTTTAACATATTTGGCTCCTTTTTAATTTAAGAGCCAAGATTATTTGAAAATTAAGAAAACAGCGGATGCGACAGGAATTTTAAAAAATCTGAATGCTTATTCAAGAACTACCGCGTTGATAATTAATTTAACAAAAAATCATAGCTCTCACTATGATCTAATCTTGTGGTGCCCGAAACAGGACTTGAACCTGCACCTAGAAGCTAGACTAGCACCTGAAGCTAGCGCGTCTGCCAATTCCGCCATTCGGGCTTGAGATAATTATACCCCAAACCCGGCGGTTCGTGAACTAGAAAGAATTTTGATTTCTTCTGAGTCTCAAAGAAGCAATTAGAGATTCTTCGTAAATTGGTTTTTACTGGCGTTGAAGGTATCACCGTTATTATTGATGTATATAATATCACCGGCATTATTTTTAATTTGGCGATATTCGCCAAAATCAGCAGGGGCTCGATAAACTGTAGCTTCGCTTCCAGTACTTCGAACATTAATTGTGGTCTGATTCATCATATCAGCAATTTTACCCTGAGCCTCATGTACCATTTCGTACTTAGCACCATCAAGACCATTGATAATATCTGGATTTTTAATACCAGTTTCAGCCAATTGATTAAGAGCGGCATTAAATCTTGCGTCCCCAGTAGCCTTCAATTCCGAAGCATCAGCATTTGACATGGCATTAAGTTTATCACCATTAATATTGCTAAGCGCAAATTCAGTTCCTTCTGCACGAAGCTGATTAGCTAGACCTTCAACCGTATCTTCACCGGTTGCCTGACTGGTGCCCCTAAGTGACGTTAACTGACCAGTTAATACTTGATGCTTATCGGCAAAACCAGGAATGCTCGAACTAGCATGATCAAGTTGTGTCATAGCACGCCCAGAAGTTTTTAGGTTTGAATCTGCCATCATACCATTGATAAGCTTTTGTCCACTTTTTGTAGCACCAACAACCCTGGTAAGTGCGCGAATTCTACTGTCATGGGCTTCTTTTTCTTGATCCGTAGCACCTTTATATGATTTTTCCATTTCTTTCTTCAACTCAGCCGCAAGCTCATCTTCTGATTTTCCACTATTTCGATAGCTACTCATAAGAATCTTATCCTGGTATTCCATAGCTTCGTCTTTGGCAAGATTCTCGAGATTTTTAAAACCACTGCCACTAAAATTACTTAAAGCAGTACTAGCAGCATAATCACCACCAGCACGCATTTTAGAATCTTTATTGAGAATTTCTACAGCTCTAGCACGATCTCGCATCTGACCAGAAGTAAGCGTTTTACCTGATCTTTTCATGTTATTGTAACCACGTAATTTTTCTTCAGCACGCTTGACTTCTCTGTCTGCAGCAAAATTGTTCTTTGCATTTCTGTAGAATTCAGAAGAAGCAATAGCCCCACCTGCCATACTTGCGCCCTTGAGAGCTCCGCCACGCATCTTATCGAAGGCGCCAGTAATACTACCGAGCCCTGCAAGAGATTTTGAAGTCATGGATGGGATTGCGAAGTAAGGAAGAACGTTCAGTAATCCACCCACAATCATCATAAGAATATCAGTACTGGTACCAATAATAATCGAGGAAGCAAGCGCACCAGCAGAGGTTGCAAAGATAAACATCGGATAAAGCATCAGAAGTGCTTTGACGGTAGAAATATATTTCTTAGTTATCGCAGCAGTATTCGGTAAAGCATATAAGACCATCATGAGTGGGGCAAGTACAACTACCATTATAATAGCAGCCTGACGAATAGTTAACATAATAAAACCAAAGAAGACTGATATCAATGTCGTAACAATAAACATCACTACCGGAAGAATAATTGCTGGACCAGCAAGTGCTCCGGTCGCTACCCCAATACCAGCAAGACCACCTGCAACTCCAGTTACACTTCCAGCGATAGCAGATATAATTGCAGATGCTCTAGTGGAGGCATCAGCATCCATGCCATCAGCAGCTACCGACCTAATAAGTGCCCCAATACCATTACCGGCAATTTGAGAAAGGTCAATTAAGACACCCATAATTAAATATGAGAAATTAACCAGGATTGCAGTAATGATAAGCTTTGGTAATATTTTCTTAATGTTGTAATTAGAGATACCAATATTAGTCACCTGAGAAAACACTACTACGAGTAGCATAATCACAAAACCGATATTGGCAATATTACGGAAGGCGGACCAGGCCTTATAGATGGATGAATCCTGCTTAGAGAATTGCTCAATGATAGAAGTATGTACAGTAGTAAGGCTAGTAATAAAACCAAGAAGTCCACCAGCCGTAGCTGCACCATCGGCAATGGCCGGACAAAGCATCCAAGAAAGGAAACCGCCGTTTTCCTGACAATAGCTTTGCTTCTCATCGGCAGTTCCATCATCAGTAGATGAGTCGCCTGTTTCAATTTGATTCTCCAAATGTTCCGTTTCTAAACATTTTTCACCACCATTACCATCATCGACAGTGAACTTATTGTCCGCTAGTGCTTTTTGCAGAGTTTCATATTCCTGTTTTTCGGCATCTGAGAGAGTCTCACCCTCGTCATACATTTTATGCTCATACCCCTCAACAATTCCCCTAGCCTGAGTTTTAGTTTTTTCTGATCCACATGCACTCTCTTCCTGAACTTTTATTTTTTTAGTTTCAATACATTTTCTTCCACCATTGCCATCATCTTCAGTAAAATCTTTCTTTTGTAGAGCACTAGAAAGTTTTGTATATTCAGCCTTTTCATCTGCTGTTAAGACAGCGCCAGCTCCTTCTCGACGACTATATTCAGTCACAGTATCAGTCACGGCCTGAATCATTTCGGGACTACCACAAGTGTCTTGTTTAGCTGTTTTGAAATTTGCGGCATAGAATTCAGCATTTTTATTTAAAATATCTGAGAGATCCTTGCAGCTCTTTGATTTATTAATATTGCCACCGTTATTGCTATAGACAAAGGATGTAGCATCAACGTCCTTACCATCGCCACCAAATTTTATTTTTGGATATTTTTCAGACACCTTACCGTCTTTATCTACAATTTTTACCGAATAACTAGCTGCTTGGTTAGTCTTTTTATCTTCGAATCCAGAAACACAATCACTATTGAACGCATTTAATGCAGCTAGGTAATCGAGGTTTGCGTTTATATTATCCTTTTCAATATTTTCAAATTTTTCAGCAAAAACATTGCCGCTCATGCGCTTTTCATAAATTGACTTGAGTGTAGGAATACCGGTTGTTTTATTTCTCTGAAATGCACCGTTAGGAATACCTTCTGCACAATTATCGGTTTTTTCTGCATGAATTGTAGACCCTCTCCTTGCACCACCAGTAATCTTGACATGACTAAAGAGTCCATCTGCTTTCTGATTACAGAATAAATCCGAAATACTGCCGCCTGGCTTAAAAAAATCAACAAACTCTTTAGTTATATTGGACGAACTTGAATCATCACAATAGGCCTTACCATCATGTTTACTTCCTTCTATAGATTGCTCAAGACTACCAACTCTAATCTTTATATGGTCACTATTATCATCACCCTGTAATCCAAGGTCACTAAAGTCACGAAATAGATTTCCCTTATTTTTTTCAATCTCTTTTAGACTTGTTCGATCTTGTTTTTTTGCCACATCTTTTTGACTTCTAGCCCTAGGAGTATAAGTTAATTCAGCTTTTTCATAGCATTTTTTAAACGCCGCCATAATTGTGCGAGCCTTAATAGCATCATTAACTAACCCCTCAACCTTATCCGCTGGAGCAGAAATTATGGTAACATTCTTTGCAGCAAATACAGTAGAAGTAGTATACAAAACTAGGTTCAATATCAAGATTGAAACCAAAACAACAAGACTAATTCGATATTTTTTATTTTTCATCACCTACCTCACGCCTACAATGCATTTACTTATATATTCACTGATATTATTTTGATTCTTGTAACCTGGAAGACTATAGACAGAAGAGAATACTTTTTTTAGACTATTGTTTTCAATATTTTTTATTACATTTTCGACCTGCTTAGATTGCTCTTCACAATTATCACCACCCAACACATCGGATCCATCAAAATAACATGTGTCATTATCAATCAATTCATTTAAGTGCTTATTATATGAAATTAACTCAGTAAAATTTTCATATAATGCCTTATATGAAATATTGTCAGCAGAGGAATACTTCGATATAGTATCTATATCATTGCTTTGAAAAGCTTGATAAAAATCTTCATATACGGCTATAGCATTTATATATGGATTATATCTTTCATCAAGCTTCTTTTTTAATTCAGAGAATATTTTCCTACTTGCCTCATTACCATCAAAGTTTTTCTTAACTGTTAGTAAATTTTTAAGCTTCTCAAGAGACCCCTTCGACTCTTTTATACTTTGGCTTTTTGACTCATCAAAGACCATTTCAAACGTTAAATTATTATTATAAGTATTAAAAAATAATTTTTCTAGATTATTTATTTTCTCCATATCATCAGATTCATAAAAGGTAGTCAATTCTTCCTTGCTCATATTTTTTGAGTCGATAACCGTTTTCTTAAAAAGAAAACTCAAGAGAAAAACAAAAAGTAGACCAACTAAGCCAAAGACAACATACTTCTTCAGATTCTTCCCCTTAGGTTTGGTAGCATAGGCGTTTGGGATAATGATGTCGGAAAAATCACCACCTTGTGGAGCGGAAGTAAAAGATTTGTTTGTATTTTGGTCCATTTGGTTAAATTATAACATAAGAGTTTTAAAAAACCACCAAAAAACTCCAGCCGAGACTGGAGTTTTTGGATGGACTTCGTAGGTTGTTTCAATGATAATACATTTTTAACTCAAGACGTATTTTATTATCATCACGCAGTTTTCAACCATTTAGCTTGGGCCTCCCCGCTCAATAATTCAAGCAGGAAGGCTTATCCGAAGCTAAGTATTGACGTCCTAAGAAAATCTTCGGAGCGGTCAATTAGCGAAGTTTTTTACGGCTAGAAAGATAAAGACCAGCAGTTGTAACAATAGAACCAAGACCGAAGGCAGAGCTAATTACGGTTTCAGGACCGGTTTTTGGCATTTCCTTTGGAAGTTCTTGTTTTGGTTTTTCTGGGTTTGGAGTAACTGGAGTTACTGGTTTTTCTGGGGTATTTTCACAGGTTTTCTTAACGTAAACATCTGCGCTACCTTGAACAGCAAAACCATTAGCCGAAGCCTTAGCCCAGTTAATCAAACGGTTATTACCACAAATAAGATTTTCATCGACAACCTTAGCAGTGAAACGGACATAACCATCACCATTAATATTGTAGCCACCAATATTCAAACCACCATTAATAACGGTGTTGGAATCAGTAGTTAGACCATCTTTGTGTTTTGAGGTAAATAATTTAGTAGTACCATTAACATATTGCATGTTCTTTGGCAAAGAGTCGCTTACCACAACATCCTTAACGGCAGAAGCGTTAAGGTTCTTGTAGTGAATTTGATATTCGACAGAGTCACCAACCTTGGCATCAACGGAAGTTTTCCATTCCTTATCGCCAAGCATACGAACCTTCTTAGTAATAGAGGTGTTTTCGAAAACTGGTTTAACCTTAATAGTGACATAACCAGCATAGTTGTAACAACCAGGGAGGTTACCATCTAATTTATCATAACCAACTTTCACACCACCATTTACGATAGAGTCAGATAAGGTAGTACCATTCTTAAAAATGTTATTTTCAAAGGTAGCAGAACCTTCAACATAGTCAAGGTAGAAAGCACGACCATCGGCGCTCTTAAGATTCAAAGAATCCCAGTAACGAGATGGAGTTGCATTCGAGGCATTAATGAAGCCAGAAATACGAGCAGTCTTAGAAACCACAGTTGGTAAAGAAATTTCAGTGGTGACATCTTTAGCTACAGCGTTAACACCCTTAGGGTTATTGTTGTGAACATAGAGACGAACTACGTAAGTTTTACCTTCTTCAACGTTAACATCACCGATGTTCCAAACGTTGTTTTTGCCATTGTTGCCAGTAGCTTCGTCGCGAATACCCAAGAAGCTGCGTTCATCGTTTAATGGCATAATGACACCGGCCTCTTTTTCCTTAGCGGAGATAGAAGAACCGTCGTCCTTGATAGAGTTCATGACGATCTTGTCGCCAAGTTTACCAGCGTTAATGTCAGCGATAGTGTAAGTAGCGCGACCGCCAGCGTTATCACCCCAACCAGATACAGTTGCAACAGTAGCAAGACCAGCAACAGTCACGGTAGCAGCGATGGATGCAAATTTGAATGCTTTTTTCATAAAAGCTCCTTTCAATTAAATTGTTCCTGTTATAAAATTTTGTTTTCGATTTGACTACACGAATCTAAATCTTTTTCTTCTAGCCAAATTGTTAATTTTCGTCTATGCCACTGAAATCGAATCGTCTCAAGAGTAAACATGAATTACCCGGCGGCCTGAGCCGCCAGGGTAATTAAGGTACAACATAGATGTAGATAAGTTGTACTGAAGTTCATTACTGGACTTCGTCTAGGACGTCATTACCTTCGGCAATGTCGTCAACCTTAACTCCGTTTTTGTCTCTGTACTCAGCTGATTGCGGCTGAGTTTCTGTAGCGTAATCTTTTCGATTTTCATACGCTGCTTCAGATTCCTCGATACTTCTGCCCTGATCTCGAGTCGGAGTTTCCGGTTTTACTTTCTCCGGTCTCTCATGACCTCCATCCGTGCGAACCGCTGGGTCCGTAGGCTCGAAGGCATCAGTACCGACGGTAGCATTACCACCACCTATCTGAGCTCCGCCGTTATTAACGGGGTCCTGAGAAGGCTTCTTCTCAGGTTGACTCTCATGATGGTTATTTCCGCCACCGCCACCACCGCCACCTCTACGGCGACGTTCAGTACTTCTCTCAGTCTCTGACTCCTTGGTAGAAGACTCAGTAGAAGAGTCGGTAGACGTCTGAGTTGAAGACTCCTTGGTGCTAGACTCTGTTTGCTTTTGCTTCTTCTCGGTAATCTTCACCTTGATAAGCTCTGGACGCTTATCGTGTACGTTAATTCCAATCTTGAAGATCTCGGTGCCAGCTTTATTTACATAAGCTAGCACTAAGGCGTCACGAGTAAACTCGTAGTGCGCCTCGGTAAGCGTCGTGAGTTTGGCGGAATCAGTATTCGCCAAACTCAGTGGATAATGGTGATTTGTAGTCACCAATTGTACTCCTTGGTTGATAAGCCGATCTCTAAGCCACAATGTAGCTACGCCGAGCTTGAGCTGTCTATCGTTGATATACAGCTTTCCGCCCTCCTCTCGGAGATAGTTCTGACCACCAGTTCCGTCCTTCATGAATCTGTCATATTCAAGTTGTGCCTCATTTAACCAGGGGTTAATCTGAGGGAGAGTAGTTCCATCACTCAAGGTTATATTCGAGAATATTTTAATCCACGATTGAGTACATACATAATTTGTTAGAACTTCCTGGTTATCCTCTGTAATCATGATAGCTACTTCGTCTTCGCTATACTTCTCGCCATCCTTCGTTCCGTGAGTCACGGAAAAAGGCGTGGATAGAGCGTCACTAAAGCCAGATTCTGCGACTCTTTCGGCTGCCTTATTTGGCATCGAATTGTCGCAGAACTCTCGACTGAGTTCTGGGTACGCTTTCGCGTACTCATAGTTATCGAAGTCGAATGTCAATTCTGATTTCTCAGCTTCGACATCCTTTGCGGAAAGCGTTTCCGCCTCTGCATCGGCGTGATTTCTTTGACAAGATTTCACACCAACTGCTATAGGCAGTACCACAAGTGTAACAGCTAAAATTCCGGCTAAAATCTTTTCGGTTTTGCCAAATCTAAACTTTTTCATTTTTTACCTCCTCTTGAGACTCCGTCCTCGATGTGGGAAATGCGGAGTCTAGTTAAAAACGTAACTACGAACACAATAATCATCATGCAACTTAGCACGATGCCTTCTGTGTTTAGGCTGTCGATTTCAATCTTAAGCGAGATTATTCCGAAGATAAATCCCACAAGTCTTAAAATCTGACAGTAATACTCCAATACCATCTCCTCGTTCATAGGCATCTCCTCCTAAGCGAGAACTCGAACTATCACGCATACCATAAAGATAATTGCGACAGCAAAGGCGGCTCTTACAAGATTATTCGCTGTGAATAAATCCGGGAAGATCGTCTCGTCCTCATAGTTGTCACCAAAGTCAACAGGATCAAGGATTTCTTCCTCTTCTTCCGTCTCTTCTGGCTCATCCTCAGAGTCTACTTTGGGGTCGACGGTTTTTGGACCTTGACTCAAAGCTTTCTCTTTTTGAGTAGCAGCTTCCTGAACAGTAGCGGTTCGATAACTATTAATAAGTTCATCAATAGCTATGAATTGATCCTCTGGGCTAGAGTCACTATTCAGCATATCCAGAATTTCCGACAACGTTTGCTGCTGGATTTCGTTCATGCTAGGGTTAGTGACTTTCTTGGGTTTATCCTCTGCGTCAGATTTCGGCGCAGAGGTGGTAGTCTGAGCTTCCTCAACCTGAGTGGTTGATTCTTCATCAGTCTGAGTGTTTTTCGGCGGATTTGACTCGGCCTTTTTATCCTCAGTTACTGACTTTTGCTCAGTGGTTCCACTTTTGGTTCCTTGGACTACGCTACGAAGTTTTTCATTGTCTTGCTGAAGCTTATTTTGCTGATTCTGCATGCGCTCAATTTGCTCACGCAGCTTAGCATTTTCGACTTCAGCCTTACTTTTCTTTTTGGCTCTTAACTTAGGGCCGCCAAGATAAGTAAAAGTAACTACAACAATCGCAGCTAACCAGGAAAGGAAAGTTACCATTGCAAAATCCATGATATTTAAAATATCATGTTTCATCTGAAAGTAGCTAAAAAGCTGCCACCAAACCGGTGTAATTCCGACAAATAGCGCCACAATACAAACCAGTTTCACCTTACGGTAATTCAACTTCCGAAATTCCAGAAGGCTATACACCGCAATCGCTGCTAACTCGACTACAAAAATCACTGCAGTAAGTTGTGGTTGCAGTTTTGGAAACGCTAGGTTCCCGAAAATTGGTAGTGCCAGCAAGCCTAAACTTGCTAAACAACCCTTCAGGAGACCTTTTTCAATCGCCGAGAACTCTTGATTAGACTTGGTTTTTCGAGCACATATGGCATAAAGAATGACATATGTAACGACAACAATCATAGCTGAAATTAGACAATAACTCATTTTGATTCCCTCCTCTGTTGCGCTCGATTTCTTCGAGGCAAAAAAATGTTTCATACAACATCTACATCTATAATAAACAGGCGTGAAATTATTTTACGCCTGAGATGATTCGATTTTAATGGACGTCTTGGTAATTCAAGCGGTTAAGCCAGATTACAGACTGAGGTGATTATACTATAAATGGTTGAAAATGTCAATGGTTATATCACAAGCATTAGCGTTTTCAGAGTGTTAGTTTCAATAGTTATAAAATAATCATAAGTGTTTTAGATTTTTTAAAAGCAAGTACTGGTGATTTCGTGGAGCTAAAAGAGTGGTTTTACGGTGAGTAGATGGGGGTAAAATTTGCTATAATGGAAGAAAATGGAGGCAGAATGGGCGGTATAATTGGCAGCTACGGACAAAGTGACCTGATGCGGGGGAATTCCGGTAAACAACAAGAGGCAGGTGACCTATACCAGAGGTCGCGCGGACAAAATGGGATGGAAGGCAGCTTCGATGTTCGTGGTGGCAGTTCGGAGCCTAACCAGAATAATGGCTTTGGCCGGGTGAATGACCAAGAGACTAATCATGGTTATGGTTATGTGAAAAACTCAGAGGAATTGAAGCGTGGTTATGGCGTGGTGGGAGAGCAAGAAAAAGCTCGTGGTTATGGTGTACTAAGTAGTGGAGGCGAAAGGCGCGGATATGGCGTGACGCCAGGTGACGGATATAAGCGTGGGTATGGAAGGCTTGGCGGAGTAGCTGGTTCTAGTGGTGGAGTATCTGGTGTGCGACGTGCCCCGAGTGAAACCATGCAACGCGACAAGATGATGGGAATGGGCGGCGGACCTGCAAGTGGCGCTGGTTTTTCTGGTGGTAGTAAATCTTCCGGTGGAAATATTAGGCCAGTGATTAAGCCGAATTTCTGATTATAGATTAATTTTTAATAATCTATAATTGAAAAAAATAGCTGAGTTTGCTACAATCTAGGAAGCGTACAGCGCATTTTGAAAATTTGGTGGGTGTAGCTCAGTCGGTTAGAGCGTCTGATTGTGGTCCAGAAGGTCGTCGGTTCAATTCCGATCACCCACCCCATTAGCGAGTGTAGTACAGCGGTTAGTATACAAGTTTTCCAAACTTGGGATGAGAGTTCGATTCTCTCCACTCGCACCAAATTAAAAAATAAGAACGTTTACGTTCTTTATTTTTTTAATTGCCTGTACGAGAAAATTTGCGAAACAAAGTTACTCGCACCAGGTTATAAAAAAGAAGAGCATTTGTGCTCTTATTTTTTGTTCCAGTTATCTGTAAAATTTGGTGGTAATGCTGGTGACCTACCTCGTCATCCCAAACTCGAAGGACTTCACAGGATTCAGGGTGCAAACTAGTGTCCTTAAATAGTTCTTTGATAGATTCTTTTGTATAGGTTTTCTTCGCTATTTCATCGGATTCATCAAAAGTGTGGAGAAAGAACTTTCCGCCTTTTTTGAGATTAAGCTCGATTGTCTTGATTAAAGATTCTGGAGTCTTGAGCTTTTGAATTACGTAATTGGAATAGACGAGGTCATATGGCGCGTTCGGTGATAAATAAACTTCATTGAGATCTGTTCCAGTTATAATATCAGCACCATCACATTCCCATCCCATATTTTTAAGACCTTCAACGTCGATTCCGTCACCGCAGCCCAAATCTAGAGCCTTGCCGCTTTTAGAAAAATACTCAGTTACAAACTGTTTTAATTCTGGGTTCATATTGCTATTGTATAACAAAAACTTAGAAGTCACGGAAATTACTATTATTGCAGAATACAATAATATAGTTACCCTGAGAAAATTATCGGTAAATAGATATTTTACATTACTGGAAGAAGGCGAAATAGACGATGGCGCCAACTAGTGCCCCGAAGATACTCATAGCGATAAGCGCAAAAACTAGTGAAAGATTGGTCTTGCGCATGGAAGGATCGTCGATAATGACGGCCTGCTGCTTGGCTTTGGTCTTTTCGGATTTATTTTTTGCGTAAATAGTTTTGCGAGAATTATTTTCCTCTTCGAAAGTATAATCCTTAATCTTGGAGCCTGGGCCGAGGAGTTCAGAAGCAAAATCAGAGGAGGTAAAATTCTCTTGCCCATTAGCAAGTGGACGTTTTTGCACCTTGTCAGTATTGATGAATGGACTGCGGCCACCAAGGACATAGTTGGAATTATTATTCGCAATGTCGGACTCAGCATAAAGCGAAGCAGGTTTCGGTTTCTCATTATCTGAAAAAGAATATGGTGAACGAGCGGGAGCAACCGTAGCCATAGGCTCAAATCGTTCAGTCTGGTCATCCGAAGCAAAGGCGGAATCGATAGAATCCGGTGTGAGCGCGCTTCCCTGATTTTTAGGCAGAGTAGAAATAGCATTCGAACGGCTGGCGGTCGGATAATACATAGTAGCCGATGGATTACTAGAGGTAGGGGCGGATTTTTCGCCATGAAGCTGGTCACTATCGACAGAATCAAAGAGAGCTTCGAGATCCTCTATTTCATCATAATTGTCATAATTTTGCAAGGCATCACGCACACTTGAGGAAACAAGGGTGGTCGGAACCAGAGCTTTGGCTGGATGAGCCGATTGGGCTTCGGAGTTTATTTCGGATTCAACTTTTTTAACTGGACGAATGTGACCAAAGAGGGTGCGACTCGGGCTAGCGGTAATTTGGATACGGGAAACTGGCGAAGGGGCCTTAAATTTCGAGGCGGCGGAAGCGACTGAGATTGCGGTAGGAGCTGGCTTCATTTTTGGAGCTAAGCTAGCGCTACCAACCGGAATTCGGCCGGTTGCACGTGGCAATTCGCCGACCTTGCGCTTGGCAAGTTCTTCCTTGGCGCGTTGTTTTTCGTATTCATAGCGTCTTTGCTTGGCCTGATTTTCTCGTTCAATAGCCTGGCGTCGCAAAAGCGCCTCTTGTTCAGCCTGTTTTTTAGCGATAGCCTGCTGTTTTTCTTCGATTTCACGCTGTAATCTAAGTTCGCGATTGCGCAAAGATTCTTCAGCCTGAGAGCGAGCTAATTCTTGCTTCGCGGCCTCGATGCGGCGACGATTATAGTCCATAGTTTGATTTTGGAGTTCAATCTGGCGCTGAATTTCTTCACGGCGTTCACGTTCTTTTTTCGCCTGCTTTTTACGTTCTAGTTCACGTTCAGAAAGTGAATAAGTATAAGCCGGGGTGAGAGTACGAGTGCGAGAAGGACTAGCGATGGCGGAATTCTTGGTACCAGAAATAGTGCCAGCAGTTTTGCGGACAGGAGAAAAATCCATCATGCGACCTTTGGCAGTAGTATTTTGGGTGTTTTTTCCTTGCATATTCATGTTTAATTATACTCGATTTTCCGATTATTCACGGACCTTTTTTGCGGTTTCAATAATACTAGTAAACGATTCAGAAACTAGTCCGGCACTACCAATAAGTAAACCATTTACGCCTGGTACGGTAAGGTAGGCGCCAGCATTGTTTGGATTGACACTACCACCAAAAAGTACCGGAATTTCAGCAACGGTTTCCTCACCATAAACAGAAGTAAGTTGATCGCGAATAATTTTCACGGCGTCAGCAATTTCATCTGGACTGGCGATATGGGCGGCCTTGGTACTAGAGATAGCCCAAACTGGCTCATAAGCGATGATGCATTTTTTAATATCATCACTATCGATTTCGGAGAGACCACCAAAAATTTCATCACGCAAAACATCGACGGTTTCACCAAAATTACGCTGGCTTTCAGTCTCACCGACGCAAAGAATCGGAGTGATGCCATTACGAATTGCAGCGGCGACCTTCTGAGAAATCTCACGGTTGGTTTCACCGAAGACGAAACGACGCTCTGAATGTCCGATGATGGCATAAGAAACTAATCCACGAAGCTGAGCGATAGAGACCTCACCGAAGTCACGGTAATAAAAATTCTGAGCGGCAAGCTTGATCTTAGACTTATTACGTTCAAGTTGGAGTGAAAGACTTGGGAGTGAAGTAAAACTTGGAGCAATTACAATTTCGAGGCCACGACTAGGTTTGATTTTCTTAAGTAATTTCTGCAAAAAGATAGAAGACTCACCGATGGTCAGATTCATCTTCCAGTTGCCCACAATATAAGTTTTCATAATTTTATTTTAACACGAAACCATAAATGGAACAAAAGTTGCCGGATTTTGCGGAACTTGGCTTGGCGCTTGCTAAAAATTAGGCGATGAGACCAAGGATGCCACGGAGAGCGAAAGCGGTGTCTTCATGGGAGCGGACGGTGATGGTGTCGATACCCATCTGGACGAATCGTTGCCACCTGGCTGGGTCATGTCGCCAAAGTAGAGAATGTCGGATTTTTCAACTTTAAGCTCCTCCATGAGATGGGTCATACCAAAGACTTTGTTCATGCCTGGGACGAAGGCGTTGATGCTGGTGGTACCGCCAATTTCAAACTCAAATTCAGGGGCTTTTTGTTTGGCGAGAGCCACGATTTGTTCGCGTTTTTTGTGGTCGGGATCCCAAGCGTATTTGGCTTCGGT
>CALHIA010000093.1 GCA_938030585.1 uncultured Candidatus Saccharibacteria bacterium
CCAGCGCTTTCCGAATATGGTCGCATTATGCACGATGCCACTGCGATTAATCTCACTGTCGATACCCCAGGTCGTTTCGCTGAACTCGAATGGCAGGATTCTAATGTTTCCTCTATCTCTGAAATGATTGTAGGTCTAGCGGATAAACTTGGACTAGCCAGTTTTAGCGAACAGGTTGCAACCGCGCTTCTCACTGGTATTGTCGCTTCTACGGATCATTTTTCTAATCCACGCACCTCTTCAAATACTATGTCGATTGCCTCGAAATTGATGTCCTTTGGCGCCAATCAGCAATTAATTTCTTCTCAAATTATGGAGAAAATTAAAACTCCAGATATTCCAGCTACCCCTGCTATTCAAGCTACCCCAGCCGTCACAGTTGGTTCGGCTTCCGTAGAATCCATTTCGGTTTCCGATAGTCCGCTTGATTACATTGAGATTGAACCAAATCCTAATCAAACACTTGATGGTCAACCTCTTGAGTCTCAATCAACTCCGGCTGCTCAATCCTTTGAATCTCAAATTTCTCCAGCACTTCAACCTCAAGAACCTCAACCAGTCTCTCAACCAGCTCCAGTCTCTCAGTCTTTCGAATCACAGCCAACGTCCGCACCTCAGACAATCGAGTCTCAGTCGGCTCCAATCCCTCAGTCTCTTGAACCTCAGCAAGCTCCAGTTTATCAGGCTCCAATTAATCCTGCCGCCGCCGCAGCTTCGGCCGTGATGGAAAATAATTTCATCCAAACCCCAGAGCCTAGTCTACCTCAACCAAACTACACTAATGAAACGCCAAATTATCAGACGCCAGTCATGCCAACTCCTCCACTAAATTTTGCACAAAATCTTGCTACCCCTCAACCATCGTCAACTCCATTTGCTGCGCCAGTCTCACTCGCTGCACCAACTCCACTTGCTACATCAGCCCCACTTACTCAAACAGCTTCACCTGTTACACCAATTCCACAAGAGCAACCGATGCAATATTCGGCTCCAGTTCAGCCAGCCCAGCATATCCAACAAGTTCAGCCAACCCAACCAACCCGGTTCGTTCAACCAACGCAGTATTCTGAACCAGTTTCGCCTATCCAATCGATGCAATTTACTGCTCCAGTCTCTCAAGCTCAATCCATGCCATATGTCGAACCAATGCAGCCTACGCCAATGGTCGCTCCAGTAGAGCCAGTTCAATTTACGCAACCAGTACAGCCTATGGCGCCAGTACCACCAGTACAACCAATGGAACCGATGCAGTCAATGCCTCCAGTTCCACCAGCTCCAGTGATTTTTGATGCTGCTTCTATGCCAAATCAACCGCTGACTAACGACCAAGCATTTGTTAATTCAGCACCAGTCGACTTAATGCCACCGATGCCTCCAATGCCACCAGAAGCTCCATCGACTCCAGATGTTGATTTCTTCGCTCAGGCTGCTGCCGCTACTGAGGCTGCCCAGGCTAATTCAGCTCCAATCAGCCCAGTGGCTTCTGGTCCAATCCCGGCTGACTTAGCTCCAGTATCGGCCCCAGCTCCAGTAGAGGCTCCAGCCGAACCACCACTCCGTACTTTTGCTTCAGACTCGCCACTGATTTCTCAGCCAGTCGATACGACCGCTCCGGCCGCCGCTCCAATCGCTGAACCAGCTGCTATTTTCTCACCAGAAGAGCCAACTGAACCAGCACCAGCTAAGATTGACCCAACCGCCTTTCATATTCCAGGAATGTAAAAATGAACTCAGAACCAAACTTACCTCAGACCAATCCTCATACCGAAAATCCAGAATCAATCATTAATCTCGATCCGTGTCAAAATCCGGACATATTATTAATCGATAAGCCAGACCAGATGACTTCTTTTGGCGTGGTTGCTCGGATTCGTCGAAAGCTTAGTGAGCAGGAGGGGAAGAAGGTAAAAGTCGGTCACACTGGTACTCTTGATCCTTTCGCCACCGGTCTCTTAATTATTTTAACTCATAAGGCTACTAAGCTTTCGGACACTTTTTTGAAGCTCGATAAGTGGTATGAGGCTACCATTGAACTTGGTAAATCCAGTACCACCGGTGATCCCGAGGGTGAGATTACCACTCATGATGTTACTAAAATTCCGACTAGAGAAGAGGTTGAAGCAGTCTGCCGAAATTTCCTCGGTCAGATTACTCAAACGCTCCCGGCTTTTTCGGCCATAAAGATTAATGGCAAACGCGCCTATCAATTGGCTCGCGAGGGCAAGCAAATCGAAATGCCTTCCCGCCAGGTGGAAATTTATGCACTAGAAATCCTTGATTATCAATATCCTACACTTAAAATTCGCACCCACGTCTCTTCTGGTACCTATATTCGCACCCTGGGCGAGGATATCGGAAAATCACTCGGCACTTCTGCCTACCTTACAGCACTTCGACGTATTCAAGTCGGCCCATATAAAATCGAGGACGCGGTCACCTTAGATAATTTTATGTCAGAAAATTTAGAAAAATAAATCCAACCTCTTGAAATTCCTGCTCTCTTATGTTAAGATAGCACCAATATGATTACAAAAGAGAACAAAGCTAAGGCCATTCAAGCCACTGCTCGCAATGCAAAAGATGTGGGTTCTCCAGAGGTGCAAGTTTCTATCTTGACTGAGCGTATCAAAGAAGTGACTGAGCACGTAAAGGTGAATAAGCACGACTTTATGGCTCGTCGCGGACTCATGCAAATGGTAGGTCGCCGCAAACGTCTATTGAAGTACCTCGAGAAAACTGATTTTGAGCTTTACAAGTCAACAGTTGCCAAACTCGGTCTACGTAAATAATTAATACCCCCTCGGGGGTATTTTTTGTGTCAAAAAAATAATTAAAAAATCAAGCCAAGAAAAAGAGGAGAACTTCTAAAGCTCTCCTCGAATAAAATTAAAGGTGTGTAGTTACAAAATCTCATGTGTTCAGAAATATCATTTTATTTAGAAACATAGATAATTTTAGAGATTAATCTGACCAGATTCCTCCAGCTCTTTTAAGATCCTATCCTCGTTAGATTTGCAAGCGCTGTACGTCACAAATTTAATGTCTTTTCTTCCGGTGAATTTAATATATTCCGCCAGAAGCTTTCTAGCACAGTGTAGCGATGCATCGCATACTATCTTTTCGATTTCTTCCGTTGTCGGGCGTACGGTCTTACGTACAAGTCGTTCGGCTCGATGGTTGGGGGACATCTGTCTAAGTTCCTTAATGAACTCATCAAGTTCAGATGGTGCCACGTAGGTCATCTTAACCTTACTGGAATCATTTTGACTCTCGAAGAGATTCACTTGCTTATTTCTTTTGGTTAACTGCTGATACAGGTAGCCAGAACCATTATTTAATACCGGCTCATCGTAGAGATTATTCAGCTGAAAACAAATTTTGCTGTATTCCTGTCCCTTATATTCGAAGGGGTAGGGGATTATTGCAATATCGACGTTCTTGTCGAGTCTGATTTTCTTCTTGTAAGGAAGCCAAAAATCCTCTACAAAAGGTGTCACTTCTACTTCACCACAAGGCACGCCATTCTTGTCGAATCTCACGCGTTTTTCCTCCGGTAATTTACCCTTAATGATGGCGATTGGGCAAGAAATTTTTGCCACATCGATTGGATCGTAGTTCGGTTCAATCTTCTTAGATAGCTGCTCTTCAATGTAGGCTTCTCTGTGGTCGACATTAGTCCAGGATTTTCGCTGATGCTTGTTTTTGAATTTTGCGTTCCCATGATTATTGGGCAGCTTCTTTTTTGAAACTACCAATTTCCATTCGTTAACTGGGTTATTCCGGCTACTTTCGCTGGAATCATCAAAATTCATCTCACGTGCTTCGCTATTGTTGTTATTCATATAACCACTCCTTTTTGATAAGGTTCTTTCCATGGCGCTGTAAATACATACAGGCCGCAAGTAACAACTCTATTGTAACATAAACAACATAAAAATGCAAATTTTACCCCTGATGAGCTATCGAAGCACCCTAAAACTCGTCATTTGTGCTATAATGGAATAGTTATAAGCGGGAAGACGGCGGATAAGTTTTCTGAAACCTTCAAAGCACTTATCTGGTGTTTTCCCAGAAAGGAAAATATGGATATTATCAACCCTACTGGCAAGCAAACCTTTAGCTTGTCGAGAGATTTTTGTGGTAAGAAGCTCACGATTGAAGTAAATCGCGTCGGTTTTCGCACTACCAGCTCGGTTCTTGTCACCTACGGTGATACTGTGGTACTCGGCTCAGTGGTCGTCAGTGAAAAACCGGTGGTGCAAGATTTCTTCCCGCTCTCGATCGATTACGAAGAAAAGTTCTATGCTTCTGGTAAGATCTCTAGTTCGAAGTTTATTAAGCGTGAAGGTAAGCCAGCCGACGAGGCTATTCTGGTCGGCCGTCTGATCGATCGCCCGATCCGCCCACTCTTCCCGAAAGGCTATCGCCAAGAAGTTCAGGTGGTCACTACTGTACTTTCGATGGACCCAAACTTCCGTCCCGATATGGTTGCTATGGTGGCTGCTTCTTCAGCTCTTTTGAATGCCGGCGTACCTTTCGACGGGCCAATCGCCGGTGTACGCATTGGTCGTGTGAATGGTGAATTTAAGGCCTTCTTGAGCCCTGAAGAGCGCGAAGCTTCTGATCTCGACCTTGTAGTTGCCGTGAAGGATGATAAGGTGATGATGGTGGAAGCTGGTGCGAATGAAGTTTCCGAATCTGTCATTATCGATGCAATGCGTTGGGCGGTTGAAATGGTTCAGCCAGCTCTCGAGCTTCAAAAATCCCTGAAGGCTGAATTAAATGTCGTAGAAAAACCATTTGAACTAGCCTTGCCAGATCCAGCCATTCAAGAAAAAGTTGACGCTTGGACTAAGGTTCACTTCGTCGGCGCAGATGGTAAACTTGGCACCAAAATTCGTGGTAACGTTCTCGATCGTAAGCGTGCCGCTGATGAACTCCGTGCTGAGATGGATGCCGAATTTGCCCTCGAGCTTGGTCAGGGTGAAACTGATGAAGAAAAAATCGCCGATTATGAAGCTAATCTTCAATCTGCCTATCATGATGCCTTTGAATTGGCTATTCATCATGAAGTCCGCCGTGCTATTGTCGAAGAGTCCGTTCGCCCAGATGGCCGCAAATTGGATGAAGTTCGTCCACTCAGTTCGCAGGTTGGTATTTTGCCACGCGTGCACGGTTCCTCTCTCTTTACCCGCGGTCTTACTCAGGCCATGAATATTGTCACCCTCGCTCCACTTTCCTATTCTCAGCTTGTCGATACCATGGAAGTTACTGATGGTACTCGTCGCTATATGCATCACTATAATGCGCCAAGCTACACCGTTGGTGAAACTGGTCGTATCGGCGCTCCAGGTCGTCGTGAAATCGGCCACGGCTATCTAGCCGAACGCGCACTTATTCCGGTGCTTCCAGATATCGAAGAATTCCCATACGCCATTCGTTCAGTTACTGAAATCATGTCTCAGAACGGTTCTACCTCTATGGCGGCCACTTGTTCTTCCTGTCTCGCGCTTATGGATGCCGGCGTGCCAATCAAGCGCCCGGTCTCTGGTGTGGCTATGGGTCTGATGCTTGATGGTGAAACTCCACATGTTCTCACCGATCTTATGGACGCCGAAGATTTTGCCGGTGATATGGATTTCAAGGTCACTGGTACCGAGAATGGTATTACCGCTCTTCAGATGGATATGAAAGTTCATGGCTTGCCAGTTTCGATTCTCGAACAGGCCATTAGTCAATCTCATACTGGTCGTATGTTTATCTTGGAACATCTGAAATCTATTCTTCCGGCTCCACGTGCCAAGCTTTCTGAATATGCACCACGTATTGAAAAATTAATGGTCAAACAGGATAAGATCGGTGCTGTTATCGGTAAGGGCGGGGAAATGATTAACAAAATTACCTCTGAAACTGGTGCTCAAGTCGATATCGATGATTCTGGTTTGATTACGGTTTCCGGTACTGATGCTGCTAAAATCGAACGTGCCGTCGAATGGATCAAATCTCTCGTCGAAGAGCCAGAAGTTGGTAAAATTTATACCGGTAAGGTCGTCAATATTAAAGATTTCGGTGCCTTCGTCAATATTATGCCAGGCATCGATGGGATGCTGCATATCTCCCAGATTTCCGACAAGCGTGTCGAAAAAGTCGAAGATGTCTTGAAGCTAGGTGACGAGGTGAAAGTTCGCCTCGAAGCTATCGACGACAAGGGTCGTCTCTCCCTCTCGATGAAGCGTGTCGAACAATAAAGAGAATAAATAAAATAGCGCGGCCTGTCCGCGTTATTTTATTATAGGACAAAATCCTATTTGGTAGAGTAGAGTTTAATTAAATAGGGAACTATCAATGTAAAAAAATAACCCCAGTAGGGGGTTATTTTTTAAAGTACTATTTATGTTTAAACGTCGTGCAAGTTACCATTTTTGTCGATACACTTGGTTTGGAGGATTTTAATCTGGCTTATTGCGTAATCCGTAATTCCGCGAATCGCCTCGCGTTTATGTTCGTCGAGTTCATCACATTGAAGTACGCCATTTCCTTCATAGAGAACACTCCACGCTCCTAGTGGGTTTGCACGATAAAATACGGCTGGGCCACCAGAATATGGGATTGCTTCGGTCATTTCATAATGGTTGTTTTGATCGTAATACGAGCCTTCACTATATTTAGATCCCACCGCAATTATATATTTAGCATCTTTAGTGGTAAAAACCTCACCGACGCGCGCGGTAGTCCAAACGGTTTTGTATTTTTTTAAATATTCATCATTAGGGTCTACTGGACGCTCTCCGCCACTATCAGATTTGACGGTTTGTCTTAGCAGTTCAAGCTCTGCGAACATTGGCATCGGCTTCACAATCTCTTTCACTGTCACATTGTCCTGCTTCACGTCAGTGATTTTGGTTTGAGTCGCTTCTTCGTATTTTGCAATCGATTCATTCGCAGATTTGACTTTTTCTTTCGATTCCACGAGTTCTTCGTTTAGCTTCTTAGCATCCTTATTTTTTGAAGTATAAACATAGGCTAGTGTAGCTAGTGAAGCGATTGTGGTGATAGCAAAGCAGATTGCTAGGACTTTCGAGAGTCCAGATCTACTCTTCACTGGAGCTGGTTCGCTGTGCACGTAATTGTTGGTTGCGTTGAAATTATTTTCTTCCATAGTCTTCCTTATTTTATAATGCTACCAATTCATTATTTTTTGATCTATCGAGACATTTCATTTCGGTGCCGTAACCATTTTTTCTAAAGTCGGCGTTCGCACTACGCATTACCGCTCTAAATTCTTCTGGAAGTTCGTCGCAGAATCCAGCCATCTGTCCTTCAGAACCTAGCTTCCAGGCTCCGCTTGCTAGATCACGATACCAATATGCACCATAATTACCGTACCTGTGGTCATAAGCATCATTACCGTAGTCATCTTTGTAGCGATAAACGTGCAGAGGGTTTATTTGGGCGACCATGTATTTACCATCGCTAGTAGTGAAGAGATCTTCGATGACTGGTTCTGCCCACATATCGATAATGGTATGGCCAGCTTCATCTTTTGAATTTATTGCTTTATAGCTATGCTTTTTTAGCTCATCTTTTAGGATATTCATGCCAGCATTTATCGCCATCGGCTTCACAATCTC
>CALHIA010000094.1 GCA_938030585.1 uncultured Candidatus Saccharibacteria bacterium
AATTCTTCGAGTAACTCTTTTTGCTTTTTCGATAGACTGGTCGGAGTATCGACTACGATATTAATAATATGCGGACCACGTTCTCCATTATTCATCGGTACACCATGTTTCGATAGTTTGAAAGGAGTGTTAGATTGAGTGCCGGCAGGAATTTTCATAGTGATTTTGCCGTCAATTGTTTCGACCTCGACTTCGGTACCGAGCGCCGCATCAACCATTGAGATATGTTGTTCGGATAAGAGAATATATCCTTCGCGACTAATGGTTTTATGTGGTTGCACACGAATTTGCACTAAAAGATCGCCGTTCTCGCCACCTTTTTCTGGGGCAGGACCACCACGACCACGCAGGCGAATCGCTTGACCATCATCAATACCGGCAGGGACTTTTAGGGTGATTTCATTGCCTTCGACGGAAATCTTTTTGGTAGTACCAAAAATTGCATCCTTAAAATCAATGACTAGGGTAGTGCGATAATCAGAGCCGCGATTTCTGCGAGCACGTCCACCGCCGAAACCAAAAAGGTTACTTAATATATCATCGAAACCCTCGGCGCCACCAAAATCAAAATTGAATCCTTGACCACTATAAGAATAGCCACCGAAAGGATTGCCGCTAGGACCACCTGCGCTGCCATTCCCTACGCCGGCATGACCGAATTGGTCATAGCGTGCACGTTTTTGCTTATCAGAAAGCACCTCATTGGCCTCGGAAGCCTCCTTAAATTTAGCTTCCGCCTCTTTATCGCCAGGATTACGATCCGGGTGGTATTTGAGAGCGAGCTTACGGTAAGCTTTCTTAATTTCATCATCAGAAGCGTTTTTACTAACGCCCAAAACTTCATAATAATCACGTTTTGACATAGCAATATTATATATATTTAGCACTCAAAATGCAAGAGTGCTAGTAATTTTTTGTGATTTTTTATGAATGGGACTAAACGGAGAAGAGTTGTATTTTTATATTAATTTTTTATCATGTGTGATCAAAGAGGTGGGTGAGACTTACAGTTTTATCTCTGGTTTTATGATAGACTAAGAGAAAGGAGAAGAAAAAGAATATGGAATCGGAAAGACTGATTTTAATTACCAATCCGGGCAGTAGTTCACGTAAGTACGCGCTCTATAAAGGCATGAAAGAACTTTGTTCTTTACACTTTGAATTTGAAGGTAAGAAAATTGTCTATACTTTAAAAACTGGTGATCAGAAGAAGAAAGTAGTGACGGATTTTAAGGCACTCTCGGAAGTGGCGGGAAATCTGGAAAAAATCTTAATTGAAGAAGAATTTTTAGGAGGCGTTTCGAAGCTAAGTGCGATTTTGGCTCGTGTAGTGGCTCCGGGTGTCTATTTTGCTAATGACCACATTGTCGATAAAGAATGTTTTAAAGAGCTAGAAATTGCGCGAACTCGTGCGCCGTTGCACGTTCCAGTGGTGATGGATGAAATTATTGAACTAAAGAAACGTTTTGATTCGGTACCGGTGATTGAAATTTCCGATTCAAACTTCCATAACTCCAGGCCAGAGCTGGCTAAGGCTTACTGTATTGATCAAAAATTGGCTGAGAAGTTTGATATTAAAAAGTGGGGATTCCATGGTTTGTCGGTTGGCTCGGTAGTACGTTATATGAAGCAAAGCGAAATTTTGCCAGAGAAAGTAGTGATTTGCCATATTGGTTCGGGAGCTTCGATTACTGCGGTTTATAAGGGTAAATCTCACGATACGACGATGGGCTACACGCCGCTTGAGGGGGTAATGATGGCGACGCGCACAGGCTCAATGGATGTGGCGGCGGCGATGGCAATGAAGCGTGCATTGAAGATTGAAGATGATATCGAACTTGAGCGCTATCTAAATAAACAGTGTGGTTTACTGGGTGTTTCTGGGGTATCAGATGATCTTCGCACGGTAATTCAATTACGTGATGAAGGTGATAAGATGAGTTCATTCGCTTATTCCCTCTATATTTATCGCTTGCAGGCTTGTATCAGTCAGATGATTGCTTCGATGGGTGGTGTCGATGCATTGGTCTTTACTGCAACGATTGGTGAACGCTCGGATGATGTGCGTAGACAGGTGATTCAAAAGATGAAGTATCTTGGTTTTGAGCTTGACGCGGAGAAGAATACCGGTGAAATGCCAGAACGACATACTTTGATTTCGAAAGATGAATCTAAGCCAATTTATGTAGTGCGTACCGACGAAACGAGTGAAATGATCGAGCGAGCAAATCTGATTTTGGCAGATTAGGATTGAGAAACAAAAAAATATAGTGTGATGAGCACTATATTTTTTAGGTTAATTAATTTTTTTGGCTTATGAATTTTCTTCAGAATTAAAGTCCTGATCGTCAAGCCCGTCAAGTAGCTTAAGGCTCTCGCTGCTTGGTAAGGATTCAACATTTTTTAACTTACGCTCGATGGCGCGAGAGGTAGTAGCGGCAGCATCGATTTTGTTGGCGGATTCTTGAAGTTTCTTCTTGGTGGCTTCGAGGAGGTCGCCGAATTTACCAAACTGACTTTTTACGGCACCTAGAATTTGCCAAACTTCGCTACTGCGTTTTTCAATGGCGAGAGTGCGGAAACCCATGAGAAGGCCAGAAAGAATAACTGGCAAAGTACTTGGTGAAGCAATGGTGATATGGAATTTTTGACGGATTTCATCGTCGAGGCCGGGGATGCGAAGAATTTCAGCGTAGAGTGATTCGGTTGGTAAAAACATCATAGCAAACTCGGTAGTGTGTGGTGGATCAATGTACTTGGTGGAAATTTTCTTGGCCTGCTCTTTGACATCGATAGCTAGAGCTTTTTGGTATTTAAGAATCTCGGTTTTATTACCCTGCTCATAGGCGGCTACTAGGCGTTGATAATTTTCTACAGGGAATTTACTATCGATTGGTAGGAAAACTTGAGCGGTTTCGTCCTTGCCAGGCATTTTGACGGCAAATTCGACACGGTCATTCGAGCCTTTTTTGGTGGCAATATTTTCACAATATTGGTCTGAACTTAAAGTGTCGCTAATGATGTTGCCAAGTTGGACTTCGCCATAAATACCGCGAGTTTTGACGCCTTCCATAACCTTTTTTAGGTCGCCGACGCCGTTAGCGAGAGTTTTCATTTCGCCGAGACCTTGGTAAACCTGGGTAAGCTGGGTAGAAATCGTTTTGAAGCTTTCATTGAAGCGTTTTTCGACTGAAGCCTGGAGTTTTTCGTCGACGGTTTGACGCATCTCTTCGAGTTTCTTGGTATTATGATCCTGAAGTTCACGCACACGAGTGTCGAGAGTTTTTTGGACTAAGCCAAAATTATCCGAAATTTCCTTACGATTTTCGCGAAAGTTTGTGCCGATATCTTTAGTGACGTGGTCGACGTTAGTTTCAATACGAATCATACGTTCATTCATATTGGCAAAAGTCTGCGTGGTTTGGTCTTGAAGAGTGGCGATGCGGTTTTTGAGTTCTGGCAGATCGGTGTTTTTCTGATTGGTTTTCGAAAAAACGATAAACAAAATGATTAGGTTGACGACCGAAACGATGAGTAAAATAAGTGTGGTAATATCCATGAAATCCTCTTATGCTAATAGATAAATTATAACACAAAAACAGAGAGGAATTAGAGATTGGTGCGATTATTTAAGGCGGCGCTTAAAGTGATTTGATCGGCAAACGACAGGTCAACACCGAGTGGGAGGCCGCGAGCCAGACGGGTAATGGTGAGTTCGGGATATTTTTCAGAAAGCATTTTCTGTAAAAGCAGAGCCGTACTCTCACCCTCTACGCTTGGATTGGTGGCGATGATGATTTCTTTGACCTGATCGTTTTGGACACGAGAAATTAGTTCTTTGATATGTAAGACTTCTGGTGTGATGCCGTCAATCGGCGAAATCGCACCGCCAAGCACATGATAGGTGCCACGATATTCTTTAGTCTGCTCAAAAGCATAGATATCTAGTGGTTCTTCGACGACAAGAATGGTGCTCTTATCACGTTCGGGTGAATCATAAAGTGGCGAAGTCTCTTCGTCGGCATTAATTAAAGAAAAAGTGATTGGACAGGTTTTGACTTGTTCGTGTAAATTTTCTAGAGCATGGACTAGATGCTGAGAGATTTTACGATCGCTGCGAAAAAGATAGGTCGCGTAGCGTTCGGCGGTTTTGTTTCCGACGCCAGGCAATTTGCCAAGGGCGTCAATAGTATCAATGAGAGCCCTAGGGAGCATTAAGCGCCAAGTCCTAGGTTGCCAAGTTGGCCCATCAAAGGCTTCATTTTGTCGGCAGCAATTTCTTGGGCTTTGGCATAGCCATCGCGGAAGCAGTTTTCAATCCAACGTTCGAGTTCAGCAATATCTTCGAGATCGACACGTTCTGGATCGATGGTAACTTTTTTTACTTTCAGCTCACCAGTAATCTGGACTACGACAGCGCCGTCGCCAGCTTCTACTTCTACGATTTCATTTTTGAGATCTTTTTGTGCTTTACGAAGTTCATTAAGCATTTTCATCTGGTCAAAGGTAGCACCCATAATTTCTCCTATTATTCTCTATTCTTAATTAATATTTATTATAACATCTCTTACTTAGATTTATAAAGATAGAGACGGTCTGCATTTTGAGATTTTTCGTTGGTCACGATATGTTCGAGTTCATAATTTTCAGTATCGGTGATTTTCTCGAGACTAATAATATTGCGCTTCTCGGTATTTTCACTGAGATCCGAGATGTACTGATATTTCGGGGTTTTATTGAAAATAGTATGTGAGTTGGCTAAATGGACGTAAAAGTTACGATTTTCTTGATTATCTGGTAGATAGAGTAAATGATTTTTGTAATAACGATTGAGTAGTTTTATGTCGTTAGTGAATTGGTTAGCAACCGGTGCGCTATAGCGATAGCCGTAAATAAAATGATTGAGGTCTGAAACAATAACAATAAGCATAAATAAGCCAATCGGAAGCACACCAATAACCTTAGCATAGGGGTTGTACGGGAAAATACTGGACCATTTATGGAGAATGTATTTCATGCCGTGGGCAACCAGGATTGCAAGTGGTAGGATGAAAAGAATAATCATTTGTGGATTGAGACCAGAAATTAATAGGGTGAAAATTGTAAGTAAAAAGGCCATAGAATTTCGTGAGGCAAAGAAGCCCTTGAAGGTCGAGATGAAGCCAATAATGGCTAGAGTAATGGCCGGTAATCCGTAAAGCGGAGCGAGAAAAGTACTTTCGACTAACCCGTTCCAGGTGATTGCGACGCGCGTAGCATTGCCGAGGTTATGGAAGTAATTGGCAAAAGAAAAATTCGGCATGAGGAGTAATTCGGTGAAAATTTCTGGGTGTTTTAGTCCACGTAAAATTAATATGGTCACTGCAGAAATCACCATTAGGCTGAAAATAGCGAGCGGAATTTTCGGCAGATTTTTCAGAGTAAAACGTAGATGTGGATGGACAAAAACGTAGATTAAAATAAAGAAATCTAGGTAGAGCATGTATGGAGTAAAAATGCTTAGACACATGAAAATACCAAACAGGAAGCACCAACTGGCTTTAGGCTTGTTTTCGCCTTGGACTTTAGAGCCGAGCCAGAGTAATAAGGTAGTCCAAAATAAAATCATGATTAAGGCAGTGCCGCTACCAGAGATAAAAAGGAAGCTGGAAGAAAGCACTGTGATGATGCTGGCCATGATGGCGGTGTTGTTTTTGAACCAGCGGTTAAGTAAAAGAATGATCAAAATACAGGTAATTGCGCCAATGATTACACTAGGAAGCATGATGGTGTAGGGTGAAACACCAAGAATTTTAAAGATTCCCTTTTGGAGTAAATGATAAGGTAGGTCGACAATCACTTCGCGAAAAATCGTGTGGCGATTCAATTCAAAGGTTTTGGTGGTGAAATTAAATTCGTCATTCGAGAGGCCGTTCGGGGTGACGAGCGGTAAAAAGAAAAGTAAACCCGTAAAAATTAATCCAAGTAGTAAGTAGCCAAGTTTGAAACGATGGCGAAATAAGAAGTATTTGTTTGGATTGAGTTTACGCACGTTTCTATTATAGCAAATTTGCAGATTTATTCGCGGGTTTTGTCGAGATTCATAAAGCGAAGCAATTCTGGATGGAAGTAAAGTTCAATCTTACCGATGGCGCCGTGACGGTGCTTGGCTACGAGAAGCTCAGTAATATTAGTTGGCTCGTAGCCTTCTTCTTGGTGATAATAATCGACACGGTGCAGGAACATTACAAGGTCGGCGTCCTGCTCAATGGAACCAGATTCACGAAGGTCGGAAAGTACTGGTCTTGGGTCATCACGGCCGGTGACACCACGAGAGAGCTGGGCTAGAGCAATGACTGGAATTTCAAGTTCACGGGCCAGAATTTTGAGACCACGAGAAATTTCCGTCACCTCTTGCACACGGTTGCCAGCATAACGGTCAGAACCAGTAATCAACTGGAGGTAGTCGACGATAATTAAGCCAATATTGTGATCGTGATGGGCGCGACGGGCTTTATTACGAAGCTCGAGAATAGTCATAGAGCTAGTATCATCTAGATAAAGTGGAATTTCACCCATTTCGCCAAGGGCATCGCCAATTTTAGCGAAGTCATCGTTGGAGATATTACCAGTACGGATGCGCCAAGAGTCAACATTAGAGGTGGTGGAAATAATACGATCGACAATTTCATTTTTTGCCATCTCCATAGAAAAGAAAAGTACACCACATTTATTAATGCCGGCGACATTGTAGGCCAGGTTTTGGGCAAAAGTAGTTTTACCCATGGCCGGACGCGCACCGATAATAATCAGGTCGCCTTTTTGGAGACCGGCGGTTTTGTTGTCAAGATCACGAAAGCCAGTCTTAAGGCCACGGAGTGCGCCTTTGTTTTTGCTAAGCATTTCCATGCGGTCGTAAGCATCG
>CALHIA010000095.1 GCA_938030585.1 uncultured Candidatus Saccharibacteria bacterium
GCCGTCGCCGCGGCCGACGTGGACCTGGCCGAGATCGACGCCATCGCCGTCACTCACACTCCAGGTCTGCTGGGCTCACTTCTCGTTGGTACACTTTCCGCTCGCACTATCAGCATTTTGCACCACATCCCTTTCTATCCAGTACATCACCTCAAATCTCATATTTATGCCAACTGGCTCACCGAAAAACCTGAATTCCCCCTCCTTGCTCTCGTTATTTCCGGTGGCCATACCCAAATCATCCGTATGTCCGCTCATAATCATTTTGAAATCATCGCCTCTACTCGTGATGATGCCGTCGGTGAATGTTTTGATAAAATCGCCAAAATTCTTGGTCTTCCCTATCCTGGCGGTCCAGCTATTTCCCACCTCGCTAAATCTGGTGACCCTCATCGTTTTACTTTTCCTCACCCACTCGCCAATTCTCTCGACTTTTCTTTCTCCGGTCTCAAAACCGCCTTCCTTCGCACCGTCCAAAATCTAGTCAACGTCCCAATTTCCTATCCTTCCTCCAAGCTCGCTGAATTGCTCGACGAAACCACCAAGGCTGATCTCGCTGCCTCTTTTGACCAGGCCGTCACTGATATTCTCCTCGAAAAAATCACTACCGCCATTAAGCAAAATCCCGAGACTAAATCCCTCGTCATTGCTGGTGGTGTCTCTGCTAATCAAACCCTGCGCGAAGACGCCAAAAAACTCGAATCAAAATTCAAAGGCCTCAAATGTTATTTCCCACTACCAAAATTTTCCGGCGATAATGCCGCCATGGTCGCCTCCGCCGCTTACTACGAAATTCAATCCGGCGTCCAACCTTCCGACCCGTATAAGCTCAATATCCTTCCTCGTTCCGAGATTAAATAATCTCCAAATTGCCATTCAATCTCAATTTTTTTCATTTGAAAATCTGACTAGTTTCATATATAATTAAGCATAATTAGTTTATTGGAGGTTTATTTGTGTTGAGACTTTTAGGTCTTAACCAAATTAATTTTTTGGTTAAGAGAAGTTTAGTTCTGCTTGCCCTACTTGGGTCGGTTTTTCTAATTTTTAATTCCCCAAGCAATGTTTATGCTGAGGATTCATCTGCGTCTCTAACAGTAACGGGAAATTTTAATATCGATCTCACCCCTCAAGGTACCGAACAAATCATGCTCCGCGCTTCGGGTATGCAAGCTACCGCTAAAACCACTAGTGTCGCAGGTTATTCCCTTTATGTATCTGGTGGTGACGAAAATGGTAATTTCGTTAATGAAAAAGCTTCAAACTCTATCCTTAAACCAATAAACGGCCCCGCTTATTACTCTTTTGCTGCCGACCAAATTAATATTTGGGGATTCTGTGGCCAATATTACGGTAGCACCACCCAGTGTGATTCTAATTATTTCCCAATCGGAAAACCAGGCGCTCCAACTCTTTTAAAGAAGTCAGACACTGCCACCCCTACAGATGGTTATACTTACAAGGCTAATCTTTTTGCTCGCGCCAACCAACAAATCGTCTCCGGAAAATATATTGGTGATATTACTTATTCTCTTATCGTTAATGAGGAAATTAGCTCCACCTTAGTCACTGGTCGTGAATTCAACAAATTACTTCGTGAAGCCGTCAATACTACGGACCCTACCATTCTTAATGATCCAAAATCTGAACTTCCAGTTTATATAAACAATTTAACTTTTGCCAAAACTGAACCAACGTCAACTTCCAAAAAGACCGTCAAAATCTCTACTGAAAACTCCGAGGAACCAGTTTATCTCACCGCCGTTCAATCTTCAACTAATAGCTATGCCTTAACCATCTGGTCCAACGCGCATCACATTTATACCAATGCTGATTCGTCATATATGTTCTCTGGACTTAATGGTGTTTCTACTGGGTTGTTCTATAATTGGCCAAACGACGCGCGAGTAAGTTTTTCAAAAACCAAAGATTTTTCTTATATGTTCTATAAATTGGGTAATGTGAATGAAACTGCATACTATGACATTAAATATTCATACAATATGGTAAATTCAATTGCAAAAGCCAATCCAACCAATTTGGATTCCATGTTTGAATTGTCTAATCTTCAACCAAATATCAAAATTAATACTACCGGCCCAGTTTCCACTAATTCCATGTTTAAAAACAATGGTCAAAGGCCCTTTAGTAGTATAAGTCTTGAAGGTAATTTTCTTGAAAATAGCTCTGACATGACTTCTCTTTTTGAAGGTAGTCAAATTTCCCTCTCCCCTACATATACCGTATCTGAAAATTTTGGCAAATACACTACTTCTACTAATTCCATGTTTAAAAATTCAAGCACCACTATGATTGATTTTAGTAAGGCTAATTTTGTTAATCTTACTGATACTGAAAGTATGTTTGAGAATTATTCCAGAAGTTACACATATTTTTATATGCCGAAAAAAGCCAATAATTCCAAACTCAAAAAAATGCGTGCTATGTTTAAAAATATTCAAACCGACACCGAATCTTCACTTGACCTTTCTTCTTTTAATACTGAAGAAGTTACTGATATGAGCTATCTTATCGGCAACGACCAAACCGGGCGCTATAAGTACAGCAAATTCAAAAATATTATTCTGGGTGATAATTTTATTACCAAGAATGTTACCAATATGGAAGGCATGTTCCGTAAAATTTATAGTGTTAAAACCATAAATCTGGGCCAGCATTTCGATACCAGCAAAGTCACTAATATGTTTGCTATGTTTGAAGGTGGTTATTATCTTGAAAATCTTATTCTCGGTGATAAATTTAAGACCGACGAAGTCACCAATATGAGCCGTATGTTTGCTGGTTGTTGGTATGTAAAAGATATTGATTTTTCAAAATTCAATACTAAAAATGTTACCAACATGAGTTACATGTTTAACGATGCTACTGCTTTTCGTAACTTTACCAATACCGCAAAATTTAACACTGAAAAAGTTACCGATATGAGTTACATGTTCTCCAACACACGTTTTACCACTCTCGATCTTTCAGCTTTTAATACTAAAAATGTCACTAATATGGCCTACATGTTTGATCGTACTAGTAATAGTGTTAACGTTACCTATCCAGCAGTTTTTGATACCAGTAAAGTTACCGACATGAATCACATGTTCAATGAATCCTACATTAAAAATCTTCCTGCTGCCGGTTTTGATACTAGAAATGTGACAAATATGTCTTACATGTTTAGAAGAGTTTATTACATGAAGGACCCCCAAGTCTTCAATCTCAATACTAGAAATGTCACAAATATGGAAAACATGTTCGAACTCGCCTTTCAATTTCAGCCAAATCAAAATGCCATCTTCGGTCCGGATTTTAATACTGAAAAAGTTACCACCATGGCTAATATGTTTAAAGAATCTAATATTAACGAAATTAATTTAACTAATTTCGTAGGTGCACCAGAAGCTACTACTTTTGTATCCATGTTCGATCAAACTAAAGCCACTAAAATCACCTTCCCAGCTACCTTCAATACCTCAAAAGTTACCGATATGTCTAGAATGTTTGCTCAAATCTATTATCTTCCATCCAACTTCCATCTTAACCTACCATTTGATACTAGTAGTCTTACCACTATGTATCAGATGTTCTATAGCTTCCCAGGTGAATCTATCGACGTCTCTTCATTCCGCACACCAAACCTCACTAACTTTAGTATGGCCTTCTATAGTGCAAAAATTACTAGCTTAGATATTAGTAATTTTAATCTTGAAAATGTCACCACTATGTCAAGCACTTTCAATGATTGTAGTAAAATGGTTAATATTAATTTAACCGGTGTTAAGACTAGTAATAAGCTAACTACAATGAGTTCCTTGTTCTATCGCAACTACAAATTGACTTCAGTTGATTTATCAGGTTTTGATACCTCAAGTGTTAATGATTTCTCCAGTATGTTCTATCAGAACCGTGAACTTACCACCATCTATGCTTCTGAAAAATTCATCACAAAACCTTCAGCAAATTTGGATTACATGTTTGATGAAGCAAATAAAATCGTAGGCGGCGCAGGTACCACCTATATTTACAGCAAAAACAGACTCTATGCTCGTATCGATGACCCATCCAACGGCAAACCTGGCTACTTCACTTATAAAGCCGCACCATAGTTCTGGATCTATCGCCAAATATTCAATTACATAAATATGTACACCCCCTCAGCCTCCCCGTGAGGATGAACTGATAATTCCCTCTCCCCTCTCTCACTCTCCGAGAAATTTCAGAACGTAAAAAAGACTCGTCCTCCGCGAGTCTTTTTGGTTGAATAAAAATTCTACTCATCATCGTCATCAAAGATCTGGATATCTTCCACCAGCACCGGAACTGCCTGCTGAAAAACTTTATAAATCTGCTTCGCGATTTTCCGGATTTCTGGATGTGCCATCCTTGAACCACGTAATTTCAGAAAATGTCGCCATTCTCTAAAATTAGCTGTCATCATTAGTTCCGTTTTCAAGCAAAGCGGCAATACATCACGCGCTTTTTCTGGTTTCACTCCAGCATCAATTAAATGCAGGTACGTCCTCTCCGACATCTCCATTAAATTCAGCCATTCCCTCGCCTCATTTTCCGCCAGGCCACTCGACTCAATCACTGTAATCTCCCTTGCGAATTTCCCGTTTGCATAATTACAATACCTCGTAGATTCCTGAGAATAAGACGCCAAACGATGTCTCACAATTTCCTGCGAAATTGCCCTATCCGTTACAATCTTGAATGTGCAGCTTCCGTGTTCCAGTGGTGACTCATGCCCATTTTTGATCAGCATCCGAACAAACTTCTCCGTGCTTCCCTCCGGATCCTTCGGCTCACTCAGATAGCAGATTCTTCCACATTTTTCTACATGTTTTAATAAAATCTGCAGATAAAATTCATCCGAGAGCTCATCCATAAATGGGTTCAATAATCTTGCACTTGTTTCCATGATTTTCATTTCAACCTCCTAATGTACTAAACCAACGTTTCTCTGTCGAATAATAATTCAAGCTAATTCAAATCATATCAATAATTCTAAATTTTTCAAGCATAAACAAAATTAGTAAAACTAAAAATCTAAGTCAAAATAAACAGCTCAAAAGACCAAACCAAATCTAAGTCAAAATAAAACTACCCTAAAAACCAAATTCAGTACCAATAAAATCGAAAGAACCATATCAAAAATAAACCTCCATACAGTGGCTAATCAAAATTTTTTGACAGCAATCCATCAAAAACAAACCAAATTTAGTTATTTTTAACCGCACCTATTAAATTGCTCTTCAAACAAATTTAAAATCAATCAAAAATAACCTTAATCTGCGATCATCTGATTAGAAAAGCCTACGCTTCCCTGCATCGATAATATCTTGGGCCTTTCTTAGAAGTTTCGTCAGCCCCAATTCCGAGTTACTTGAACCCACATGAACTAGTTTCACAACCTTGCCATGCTCTTTATAGCAAACTTGCACACCAGTCGCCCCTGAAGCTGTCTTAAATTTTCTAATATATGCCACAACCACATTTTAACATAACCTTCTTCCCTTTTCCATCCAGCCTCATTCTTTTTCAATCAACTTCGAAAAAATATCCGCCCAACCAGTGCATTTTTTGCACCAGTTCCCTACCTGAATATTCCATACATCCTAAACCAATAAACCATCCAAGCCCGAATATCCCAACTCGTGCATTTTTTGCACTAATTCCCTTATACAATCTAATCCCCTGATATCTATAACACTCTTTTCCACCATTATTCCCCCGACTTTTCCAGAAAGTGTATAAGTTTAATTCAAATCTTCCCTATATTTAGAACCCACTTGACTTAGCAACCCGCTCACGCTAATATAGACATAACAATTATCGAATTTTTTAAAACGGAACACATAATTTTAACTACGATAGCGCCTCGGTAATTGGGTCATATAAGAACAGATCAGTACCTTATTAGGAAATGTTTATGCTTATTTGTCAAGCATTTAACATTAGTATTTTACACTGTGCAAGATTTTTCATGTGCTTAACAGGGAAGCACTGTATTTTCACGCCTTTTTTCACAATAGGTGTGGATTTCAGATACTTATAAGAAGCGCATAGTATTTTTGTGTCTAAATTTTTTTTAAATAAAAACCTGTTTTAGGATGCTAAAATAAGGCTAAATTTATCACTAAAATTATATCTGGGATGCTAATATACCTCTGTAAATTAGGACAGGCAGGGAACTACACTATTTTTTAATTTTACATTTTAAGAGCATAAACACACATTAAACCTAATATCACAATCAATATATTGAATATCACAAAAAACTTCGGTTCATTACCGAAGTTTTTTCTAGATTATTTACATCAACCTCTAATACTTAGCAGGGAACGACTGAATCTTTTAAATTACATTCAGCTGCATTTTCATTTCTTCGATCAGCTTTTCTTTTTCTGCGATCAGATTACGCGTCTCTCTCACTAATTCCGCCGGGGCTCTTTCCACATAACTTGGATTCATCATGCGCGAATTTAATCCATCGAGTTCTCGACCTACCGCCAAAATCTTCTCCGTCAATTCATTCTTATATTTAGCGACCACCTCAGCCGTCACATCGAGGTATAATTCGTGGTTTGCGATCGCTAACTTCAGACCCCTCGGCGTACCGTTTGTCGAAGAAATATAAGGCACGTGTGATAAGAATTTCAAAAGCAAGGTATTTTCGATCGCCATTACATCCTCACCGAAGAGCAAGCCAAATTTCTTATTATTATTTAGAAGCGACAGGGAATTATTCGTCGCACGAATCTTCGTCACCACCTCAATCATCCGTTCAAAGTTCATCGCTGAAATCTCGTCGAACTTCATAGTTTCAGGCCAACCCGCGTCGATCACCATACCAGAAGTCCAAGAAAGATTTTGCCAAATCACCTCTGTAACGAAAGGCGCAAAAGGATGCATCATCATCAAAACATTCTCTAAAGTTTTCTTGAGGAGTGGAATATTCTTAAAAATCTTCTGACTCTCTAAGAACCAGTCTGCATACTTATCCCAAACCAAACTATAAACAATTTCCACCGCCTCAGAGAAACGATATTCACTCATCGCCTGTTCAAGCATCGAGCTTGCCCGGTTAATTTCATGACAAATCCAGTCTTCACCTGCATTTTCCGTTGTATATTCCACAACGCTTGTCTCTGTAGAATTCATTTCAGACTCATCCACCATTCCTTGCACGAAGCGTGAAATATTCCATAATTTATTACAAAGATTACGGCTCGAAATCACTGAATTCTCTGAGAACGCCTGGTTTAATCCCGCTGAGCGGCCACGCAAAATCCCCATACGGAAGGCATCCGAACCATATTTTTCAATCAATTCCATCGGGTTAATCACATTACCCTTAGATTTAGACATCTTCTTACCCTTCGCATCGAGCACTAAGCCATGTAGATACACTTCACGAAATGGCACTTCGCCCGTTACATAAACCCCCATCATAATCATTCTGGCCACCCAGGCGAACAAAATATCTGCCCCGGTTTCCATTACATTTAACGGATAGAATTCATTTTTGAAGCCCTCTTCCCAGTTCGTACAAACAATTGGCCAGTGCGAAGAAGAGAACCACGTATCAAAAGTATCTTCATCACGACGATATTTTACGCCGCCGATTTCAATCTCAAACAGATGAGTTCTAGTATCGAACACCCATTCTTCACCCTCCGCATTTGGATCGATCTTATGGAACATCGGAATCGCAATCCCCCAAGGAATCTGACGTGAAATATTCCAGTCTTTCAGCCCCTCGAGGTAATTAATCAAAACCTTCTGCTTATTCTCTGGATAAAACTTAATTTCATTATTATTTAAGCGCTCAATCGCCATCTTTGCTAGCTTCGAAGTATCAATAAACCACTGTTCTTTCAGCATCGGCTCGATCACCGTACCACACTTATAACAGTGCGCCACAGAATGTTGCATTTTCTTCTCGCCCACGAGTAATCCCGCCGCATCGAGCATTTTTACCGTCTTCTTACGTGCTTCTTCGACAGTCAATCCAGCAATTTCTTCACCACAGACAGGCAACATCTTACCATCAAATCCAATCACCTGGATTCTCGGTAAATCATGTCGCAATCCCACCTCAAAATCATCATTATCATGTGCCGGCGTAATCTTCACTACCCCTGTACCAAAGCTCATCTCGGCGTGTTCATCCAGCACTACTGGAATTTCACGATCCGTCAGCGGTAAAATTAAAGTCTTGCCATGCAAAAATTCATATCGCTTATCATTTGGATTAATCGCCACCGCCGTATCGCCGAATAAGGTTTCTGGGCGCGTAGTTGAAACTACCACACCGCCCTCGATTATCCTCTCAATTTCACCATTTTCATCTAGAAGTTCCACCTTTGCGTCACTATCCACGCCCGGCCCGAATGGATATTTAATTTCGTAGAGAATACCTTTTTCATCCTTATATTCCACCTCAATATCCGCAAAAGCCGTCTGATGTTTTGTACAATAATTTACCAATTTTTCACCACGATAAATCAGACCGTCCTTCCACATCTGTTCAAAGGTCTTATAGGTGCGGCGCACTACATTTTCATCCAGGGTAAAAGTGAGGTCCTGCCATGAACAAGAGGCCCCGAGCGCCCTTAGCTGCAGTTCCATATCACCACGTTTACTCTGTACAAAATTCCAGACTTCGCTATATATTTCGTCACGACTCATCGAGAAACGAGAACGACCCGATTTTTCCAGTTCACGTTCATAAACCACCCAAGTTTCAAAACCAGCATGGTCCGCTCCTGGCACGTACCAAGTCCTGCGTCCGCGTAATCTGTTATAGCGGGTCAGGGAATCTTCCACTGCCACTGTTAAACCGTGGCCAATATGCAAATTTCCGTTCGCATTTGGTGGTGGCATTACAATCGAATAGCGTTTCGATTTCTTGCCATCCGCCCGAGTTTCATCTTTTTTTGGCAAAAACTTACCCGCCGCTTCCCAAGCCGCGTAGATATCCGCTTCAAAATCCGCCGGATTATATGCCGGAGCAAATTTCATTAGTTCTCCTCACTTTCTAAGAATAATTTTTCTCTAATTTCAGCCATTTCCGCCTCGGAAACTTCCACCACCTGGCCATATTTGTAATTTGGATCAAAAGTTACCAGATGCACATGCGCATGTGGCACATCCGTACCGATCACCTTAATCAAAGTCCTCTCCCCCAAAACTTTTTCCATATTGGCTGCCAATTTCTTTACGGTTTTCATTACCGCCAGATAATAGTCATCCGGCAAATCGTAAAGTTTATCGACTTCAAGTTTCGGCACCACTAAGGTATGACCTTTGGTTTCTGGGTGAATATCCAAAAAAGCCAAGGTCTTTTCATCCTCGTAAATTTTGTAACATGGAATCTCACCTGCAATGATTTTTGAAAAAATACTTGCCATTTTGCCTTCCTTCACCCCACCATCCAATTAATTTTCTCTCTTGATTATACTAAATTTCTCCCCTGATTTCCACCTGTAACAATAAAATTCATCAAAATATCCCAAATTAAAATATCTCATATATGATATATTTTATTAGCAAATAATTTTATATTTTCTGCAATCATAAGCATTAACAGGGGTAATTTTTTTATTTAATCTGTAAAATCTGAATATTTATGTTACAATAAATTCAATATGTCAAATCATCGTCGTGTTGAGTTATTTACCGCTAATCTTTTTGCCATTACTATTTCTTTTTTAATTACCTACTTTTATCGCTTCGGCTGGGAGCCTAACGATATCGCCTTTTACAACATTCGCACCGTCTCTATTTATC
>CALHIA010000096.1 GCA_938030585.1 uncultured Candidatus Saccharibacteria bacterium
GATCCCGCCCCAAATGCCTTTGCTACTGGGCTCGATCCCGCACATGCCAAGGTTGCGGTAACCACTGGTTTGCTAAATATTATGGATAAGGACGAGCTCACCGGGGTTCTAGCTCACGAAATTTCTCATATTAAGAATTATGATATTCGTGTTTCCTTGGTAGCTTTTGCCTTGGTTAGCGTAGTGGGCTACATTGCTGATATTGGTCTTCGCATGATTTCCTATACTAATCGTCGGGACGAGCAAGATAGTCCAGTCGGGGTGATCGCACTGCTTTTTACCTCGATTTTAGCTCCTCTAGTCGCCACGATTGCCCAAATGGCGATTTCGCGTGAACGTGAATATCTCGCGGATATGTCGGCCGCTGAAATTACCCACTATCCGGATGGCCTGATTAGTGCTTTGAAGAAATTAGATGAGCATGGTCAACCGATGCGTCGTCAAAATACCGCCACTGAGGCGATGTTCATCAACAATCCGCTCAAGAAGCGTCGCACCAACTCACTTTTCCGCACTCACCCACCAATTGAAAAACGCATCGAACGTCTCGAGCGCGCGAAGGATAATATCTGATGAAAAAATCTAAAACTAGATCAGTAGTATCTGAGTCAGCCTCCGATGAAAAAAATCTGGTTTCAAAGCAGGCGCAGCGCCAAGCTGAAAGGCAGCAGAAAAAACTTCAAAAACAGGAGCAAAAACAAAAAAGGCAACTCGCGCGCGAAAAGAAACAGCTAGTCAAGAAGCAGGACGAAGTGCGACTTCACCGCTCTTTTAAGCGCTCCTATTACGAAGATTATCAGCGTAAAACTGAGCTCCCGAGTTTAACCAGTCAAGCTAGTGCTGCTTTTAAAATGTTTTTCAAATTTTGGAAAATCTTTCTACCACTGCTTTTAATTTTTGTCGGCCTCTATATTTTTCTCATCGGTGCCATGTCGGAAAATACGCTTGCTGATGTCAAGGCGAACGTCGAGCAAACTAATAAGGATGTGGCGGATGGTAAAATCGGTACCGTCGGTAAAGCGGGGCTTACTTTGCTCGGCATTATTTCCACCGGTGGTCTCACCACTATGAATGATGCGCAGGTCGTCATCGCGGTGCTTCTATTTACTATTATCTGGCTAGTCACTATTTATTTGGCGCGCCATCTCCTCGCCGGTCACCAGGAAATCAAGATGCGCGACGGCTTCTATAGTGCCTTATCACCTCTAGTTTCAACTCTGGTGGTTGGGCTAATTATCTTTCTCGAGGCCATACCAATCATGCTTACGATTATAGTTTTTCAAGTTGCTCTCACCACCGAATTTCTCTCTACGCCGTTTTATGCTTTGCTTTTCTTTATGTTTGCCGCGCTGATGATCACGCTCAGCCTCTATCTGTTATCCAGTAGTTTCTTTGCGATTATCGTGGTTTCCGCGCCAGGTCTTTATCCTCTGACCGCCGTACGGATGGCCAAAAATCTCATTATGGGACGCCGCCTGCGTTTCTTGATTCGGGTTTTTTATCTAGTGATTATCGTGGCTTTACTTTACCTATTATTGCTCATGCCGGCCATTATCCTCGATGGTGCCCTGAAGTCTCAGTTTGCCTGGCTGGCCGAGAGTAAAATTCCGTTTGTAGCTATCATTCAACTCACGATCACGGTCTTTATCTTTATTTATCTTTCGATTTATTTTTACCTCTTTTATCGCGCTCTTCTCGATTATAATGATGATGCTAAACTGGAGCTCTAAAATATGAATAACGAAAAATCTGCCGCCAAGGCTCGCATTGAAAAATTAAAAGAATTAATCAACGAATATCGCTATCATTATCACGTCCTAGACGAGTCGATTATGTCGGAAGCGGCGGCCGACTCTTTGAAGCACGAGCTTAGTCAATTGGAAGAACAATATCCAGAGTTTATCACTCCTGATTCTCCCACCCAACGCGTAGCTGGTAAACCTCTGGATAAATTCCAAAAAGTCACGCACGCTTCCCGTATGATTTCTCTTGCCGATGTTTTTTCTGAATCCGAAATTCGCGATTGGGTAGCCAGAAATTATAAGTTAGTTGATCAAGGCACCGAATTTACCTTTTTCACCGATATTAAAATGGATGGCCTGGCTATGTCCTTGCATTATGAAAATGGTATTTTTAAGCAGGCGGTTACGCGTGGTGATGGTCTAGTGGGTGAAGACGTCACGATGAATGTGAAAACCATTCAAAATATCCCGCTCAAACTAAATCTGGATAACCCACCTGAGCATCTGGAAGTGCGCGGCGAAGTAATTATTTTTAAGCAAGATTTTGAAAAACTTAATCAGATGCAGACTAAGCTAGGCGATAAACCTTTTGCTAACCCGCGTAATCTCGCCGCCGGCACCATTCGCCAACTCGACCCTCGCATTGCCGCTAGTCGCCCATTGCGCTTCATGGCCTACGATTTGGTTACGCCGGATCTTCCGACCCATCAGGAGGCTTATGAGTTTTTACGTCAAATCGGTTTTCAAACTTCCGGTCAGGATCATGTTTTTACACATCTCAATCAAGTTTTTGCTGAAATTGAGCGTCTTGGTCAGGTGCGCGGTAATTTTCTTTTTAATACCGACGGTATGGTTATTAAAATCAATGATCGTAAAATCTATTCTGAGCTTGGCATTGTCGGCAAAACTCCTCGCGCTGCCGTGGCCTTTAAGTACCCTGCAGAAGAATCCACTTCCAAGGTGCGCGATATCGTAATCTCAATTGGTCGCACCGGGGCGGCTACGCCGGTGGCCATCTTAGATCCCGTGGAAATTGCCGGTAGCACCGTGCGCCATGCTACCTTACATAATTCTGATGAAATCGAAAAGCTCGATATTCGTATCGGTGACACTGTGATTGTTTATAAGGCGGGCGATATCATTCCGAAAATTAAGGAAGTATTGTTTACTCTTCGTCCAGAGGGTACTGAGCCTTTTGATTATGAGCAGGCTCTCAAAAATCAATATCCAGAGCTTGAATTCGAGCGTCCAGATGGGGAAGTGGTCTATCGCGTAAAGGGTCAGGACTCAGATTTTATTTTACGCCGTAATCTTGAATATTTTGCCAGCAAGCAGGCGCTTAATATCGAGGGCCTAGGCGAGAAAAATGTTAATTTATTAGTGGATGCTGGCCTCTTAAAAAGCCTAGTCGATCTCTACCGTTTGCAAAAATCAGACTTGATTAATCTCGAACGTTTTGGTGAATTGTCGGCCACTAAATTAATAAATGCCATCGAGGGGACTAAGAAGGCGCCGCTCGCGAAATTTATCACCGCACTTGGCATTCGCCATGTCGGGGCACAGACGGCTGTCGCACTCGCTGATGCTTTTCAATCGCTTGAAGCTCTTCGCGATGCTACAGAGGAAGAACTTCTAAAAATTCCTGATATTGGTCTGACGGTTTCTGAATCAATTTTGGCTTACTTCGCCGATGAAGATAATTTGAAACAGCTTGATGATTTTAAGACGCTCGGCGTACATCCAATCTATATTAATCATGATAACGCCCCGCTTAAAGGTCAAAGTTTTGTCGTCACTGGTACGCTCACTGATTTAGGGCGTGAAGAGGCGGAAGATTTATTACGCGAAAAAGGTGCTACGGTCACCAGTTCCGTGACCAAAAATACTACCGCCTTAATTGCCGGCGCGAAACCAGGCGCTTCGAAAGTTACTAAAGCCGAAAAGCTCGGTATTAAGGTCATTTCCGAAACAGAATTTCGTGAATTAATCAAATAATTCATGAAAATAAAAACTAAAAATAGGTGCCATCTCGCACCTATTTTTTGATTTGTCGCTTAATTCCGGATTTTGAATTCTCCTAGAATCTTGCTCTTGTAGTCTAGGTTGGAATTAAGTTCTCTTAGAATTCCGCTGTCTTTAGTCTTAGTTTTCTGCAAATGGATTTTTCAGGACTAATTCTGGATTAGCTTCCGCAATGCGCATTAATTCGTTGTACTTTGCGATACGTTCTGAGCGAGAGAGGGAACCAGTCTTAATTTGCCCCGTCCCGAGCCCCACCGCGAGATGTGCAATGGCGCTATCTTCGGTTTCACCCGAGCGGTGCGACATTACGGTTCGGTAGCCGGCTTTTTGTGCCAAAACTACCGCATCGATAGTTTCGGAAAGTGAACCAATCTGATTTGGCTTAATTAAAATCGCATTGCCAACTTTTTCCTCGATACCTTTTTGGAGTAATTTTACATTGGTCACAAATAAGTCATCACCGACCAACTGTAATTTATTACCTAAGCGCTCCGTGAGGACCTTCCAACCTTCCCAGTCATTTTCCGCCAGACCATCTTCGATCGAAACAATTGGATATTTTTCTAGTAATCCCTCATACCAGTCAATCATCTCGGCACTAGTCTTGGTTTCACCAGAGGTTTTTAATTTATAGCCGCCGTCTTCATAAAATTCCGAAGAAGCAATATCCATGGCAATCGCAATATCTTTGCCCACTACATAATTTGCCCGCTCAATCGCTTCACAAATTAGTTCCAAAGGTTCATTATTACCACCAAAAACTTTTGGTGCATAACCACCCTCATCACCCACCGTGGTGACATAATTTTTTTCTTTCAGAACCTTCTTTAGTGCATGAAAAGTTTCAGCCCCCATGCGAATTGCTTCGTTGATGTTGGTTGCCGCGATTGGCATCAGCATATATTCCTGAAAATCCGTACACCAATCTGCATGCGCGCCTCCGTTCATCACATTCATCATTGGCATCGGTAAAGACATTCGGTCGGAGGTCCCAGCAATTTTTGCCACATATTCATAAAATGGCATCTTCATCGCGCGTGCCGAAGCTTTCGCTAGAGCCAAAGAAACCGCTAGAATCGCATTGGCGCCAAGATTTGATTTATTTTCCGTGCCGTCGAGCTGAATCATTAATTGATCAATCTCGCGCTGGTCGACGTGTTTACCGACAAGTAGGCTACTTATTTTAGTATTAACGTTACGCACGGCTTGCATAACCCCTTTACCGTCGTAAAAATTTTTATCCCCGTCACGTAGTTCCAAGGCTTCGCCACTACCGGTCGATGCGCCAGATGGCACCATGGCGCGGCCTGCGCTCCCATCAGATAAGAAGACATCAGCTTCCACTGTTGGGTTGCCGCGGCTATCGAGAATTTGCCTTGCGTGAATTATTTTCCATAGTTTTATTATAGCATTAGCATTTTAAAACTAACCTGAAAACTACCCCAAAAACTATCGGATTTTTAGGCTTTGATTACGACCAACATCCTCTATCTGTTCCACCCCTGATGACAAAATTCCCCAGATAGAGTATAATAACCCCATTAAGTTTTTACTTAAGTGCAAAATATTGGGTACCTTAAAAGGTAAAGTTTGACTTCATAAGGAGGGGACATGAAGAATTTGAATGAAAAAACTAGAACTGATGGCAAAAATCGCTCTATTGAAGGGGAGCTGATGTTGGAACTGACCGAAACCTTCGGGCGAATTTCGAATAGAAAGCATCAGAAAAATACTTTAATCGCATTAAATGTGATTCTTAAATCTTTTCTGAATGGTGACCTTTATGGTCGTGATATCGCCAAAATCTTATCGAAAGAACTTCTTTGGGAAAATTACGACGAACTGACAAAACAGGGAATTTCCATTGACATTAATAAGCTGATGACGGTTTTTGGTCAGGAAGATTACTCGGATATTTATCATGGTTCAGAATTTGTTACCGAAAATGCCGCCTGGTTTATTCAGCGTGGTGCTTCACTTGATCTATTGCTTGGTCAATTTCTGATCAATGATGGTTGGAAGAATATCGAGAAATTAATTCAAGCGGGTGTACCGGTGGCGGATTTACTGAATAAGAAACGCATGCTTTTATATGTGGATGATTATTTTGATCTAACCGTGAGCCGTGTGGAAACTATTATGAACTGGTTTCTGCGTCACGGCGCGACCAAGCTTCAAATTGGAGATTGGCTGAAATCCGAATTGAGTAGAAACGTTTCAGTTAAACTTCTTCGCGACCACACGATTAATTGGGCGGAGTATGGTATTGATCCGTCCAGGGCGTATACTCTGCGTGGACTATG